>JAQUJQ010000003.1:18626-27396 GCA_028680875.1 Eubacteriales bacterium | reverse complement strand
TTTTCAGCTTATGTTTGATGAGCGTTCTATCACTGTTTTGGCTTATAATCTTGAAACTATTATGGCTGAAAAACTGGAAACCATCCTATCCAGAAACGAGGCCAATACTCGTCCGAGAGATTTTTACGATATTTACATACTCCAAAAGCTTCGTGGTAATGAATGCAATCCCATAACCTTAAAAGAAGCTTTGATGCAGACTGCTACTAAAAGAGGTAGTCTGGATGTATTGACCAAGCATAAAAGTATTATGGATGAAATAAAAAGCAGTTCTCGCCTTATAGATTTTTGGAGGCGATACCAACGTGACTTTGTTTATGCTGATGATATTTCCTATGAATATATTTGCCAAGCAATCGAAGAAATTCTGAATAAAATCCTTTAATATTTTTCTCCTTGAGGCCATCATATAAATTATAAATAATAATTTTGAATTTTATCCGACACTTTGGCTTGCCCAATTGTATTAGAAGGTAATTGCGAAACGATAATAAAAAAAGAAGAAACAGGAGTTCGTTTGCAATAAACCTGTGAAGAAATGATTAGTAAGCGGAGAAGTAGCATGCATCTTGAAAATTGAATGAGAACAAATGAGGGAAGCGATTTAGAAAGCTTATCGACGGATGCAAAAATACACCTGATAAAAACGGGTGTTAATCCGGGAAGGGGACTGGGGGCTACGCAGCAATCAAAGGCTTGAGACTTCGTATGTATTGTCGCCGGCCTATCCCGTGGGCAAGGAGCACTGTAACAAGCTGTGTGATTCCGGCCAGAAGCAGGTCGGCATGCAGGGTTTGTGCATTGCGGGTCCTGCGGTTGGCAACAAGAAGATTATCCTTGAAATGGCAGATCGATCGCTCGACAACCGTGCGCATCTTGTAGAGCGAATCCCACTCATCGGTACCTCTGATGGTACCGGGAAAGGTCCGGAGATCCTTTTCGGGGTAGATATAGAACATGCGGCCACAAGGAGAATCGGTGCAGGGGTCTTTGCATGAAGTGCGGCGTTTGGATTTTCCATCTTCCCTGACCCATTTCATTTTGGGGCAGACGAATTTCATCGAAGGTCTTCCGCAGCGCAGGTGTGATTTGCTTCCTTCCTGTTTCATGGGTAACGACGGGTCTTTCGGACAGCATGGGCGGCCTTGCTCATCGATTGTACAATCTGGGTATTTGGTTCCAGCCTTAGAATTCAGTGGAATAAATGCCTTATTGAAGCAAATGTCGTTGAAAAGCCCTGCATAGATATCGACGGTATCAAAGGCCGCATCACCCAGGAAGATGTCAGGGCGGATCAAAGGATGTTTTGCGAAGAAGTCTTTTAGCGTTGGTATGAGAGCTTTGGAATCAGCCAGAGACTTATCCTCATCAGGCGAATCGGACTTCCTTCCAACGGTAATGTCCGGATGGTCTGACAGAAACCTTTCATCGTAAAGCGCAATGTTGCGGACGATTCCCAGGCCGTTATGGAACCATAGGCTGCTTTGTACGGGTCAAAGGAGTCACCGAGGCCCATTGCCGTTTTCCATGCTTTCAGCTTACGGATGATCGCATCAACGTATTTGGGATTGTTCTTTGTGACATAGGCCTCAATACCCGACGTGTCAAAGACAGTCATTGCAGCGAGCTTCGGGTCGATATCGGCACAAATGGGTTCGGTGAGATCAACAAGCCGGTCGAACATATCCATGAAGTCCGGAAGGAATCGTTGCTTGAACCGTGTAAACTTGGAGGCATCCGGAACCTTACTGAAGCCGCAGAATTCACGCAGATCCTTTCTGTCATGTGATATATTGGATTTTCAACTAAATTATACCATATTTCGGTGAGGAGTTATATATATAACCTTAAAATTAATTGTTGAAATTTCAATAGTTTTGGAGGTTTCGCAATTAACTAAATTGTATTAGTAGTGAAAGGAGGGCAAAGCGATGACAAAACATTTAATTGGAAGCGGTTGGCTCCCATTGCTGCTTGCTTGATTTTGGTGGTTGCTATAATCATTTCGGGTTTAAATAATTGTAACGGGGATTTCGGCCTTCATCTCCGCCTAAAGCAGAAAGACCGTTTGCTAATTGCTTCATAATTCGGCCATAACCAGTGCACATTTCAAAAACGGTATCACTTTTCGATAACCGCCTTCGCACAAATTCTATTTCTTTGCTAAGATATTGCTTGCTTTTCTTCTCCCATAACTTTTACAAGTTATTCCAAATGAAAATCCATGAATACGGAGTCTGAAAGGGTCGAATCTGGAAGGGACGAAGAAGGTTTCATTATTCTTACCTTTGGTGTAGAATAGTTTTAATCTTATAGGTGTTTCTATTCTAAAGAAATGAGGGAAAGCCTATGACTCGAATAAAATCAACGATTAGTAGTATTTGTCTGCTTGTTTTATTGGTAGCGCCAATTCCGGTTCGGCCGCTATATTGAGCCGTACCGCGGCGTTCCTTGCGATCAGTTCCAACAGTGACGCTCGGAGTGGGCAACGATCGCTTTGACCCCCGGGGCATATATACACGAGAACAGACTGTATTAACTCTTCTCTGCCTACATCAAAGTCAGACGGGGGCTAGATGATTATTTTCTCCCCAACCTGCCATTAAGTATGTGACCGCTAAATTCATATTGCTGTTACACGCTGTTAATGTTAGCAGTATTAGAATAACGGGGTTCCATCAAAATGATAATAGCAAGCATCGTTATCATCTAATTGTTTTTCGCTATTTGTGACATATACAAGTCCATTTATAAAAGCAAATTCACCAATCGTATACTTTCTTTCAATTGATCCGATAGTACTACCCTGAGAATCTACAATATTACAATGAGCGTTATCCTTTTGATAAACATATAGTCCTCCTCCATCAACATGTATGTTTTTTCCGTACATCTCTGATATTAATATCTCTTTGCCTGTTTGATCAATCATCGTGAAAGAATAAAAACCATTTTCGTCGGGATCACTCGAATAGGAAAGATAACAACTATTATCAAGTTCTCTAATCTCATCCTGATAAATTTTAGAGATTTGTTTACCAGCTTTGTTGAGAAGTACATACTGGTCATTACCTTTATAGCCTAAAAATTGCCCGCTACTACAGCAGGCTATACGGTCATAATCAAAGCCGGTCAAAAGGCCCTTGGTTCCTTGAAAAACTGCGCATTTATTATTGCTGTTTTGGACGATAACTATTTCCCCCAACCGGTATTCACGATTGCTCATTACTGTGTATTTTTTTGTATCAAAGAAATTTGCTTTGATTACCTTTCCCGAATTGTCAATCACATCCCAATTCCCGTCTTGTTTTTGAACAACAGCCTTTCCACCGAAAAAATCTCCGGCGTCTTTGTATTGCGGTTTGATTGCAACATCGCCGGACGAGTTAAAATAACCGTATTTCTGATCCACACTGAACAGGGCCATACCGCCGGATGGGAATCCAAGCTGTGCGTTTTCATAGGTGGCGCCAGTCTTGAGGTTGACGACATATATAGTCGGTGCTCCGTCGTAAGTCAGCATGGCAAAATTGCCGGAAACAATAGCATATGAAAAATGGCCGTTGGTGTCCTTAAAGTCGGTAAGGAGTGTTCTGCCCTTTTGATCAATAATATGGCAACCTGGATTCATAATGTTATCAGGATTATCCAGTACCACTTCGTATTCTTGATCGAAGGGATAAATATATCCCTTTTGTTCTTTTGTATAGATATCGCCATTGGAATCGATATAGCCGTCTCCATAAGGATAATACTCCGGCTCAGGCAGTTTGTTTTTTGATGGATCGACTACCGTATTGTAAAGCCGTAAAATCGTTAGATAGGTTTGCTCGTGCGTATAGATCCCACCTGGATCAAATGTATTGCTCGATATGCCTTGCATAATTCCCATATGGTATACCCAGTTAATAGTGTTTCGTGCAAAGCTTTGGATCAGCGCTCCGTCTGCAAAGACATGCGGATACAATGCGGCCGGCACCGTTTCGGGATCGCCACTATTAATATTTGTAAGATCGTCCGCTGCCTGATAAAGTATCCTTGCGGCTTCCTGCCTTGTGATTGACGCACCAGGATCAAAAATCCCGCTACCGCGGCCGCTCACAATGCCGAGTGCAGCGCAAAGGCTGACAGCCGGATCGGTTGTATCGCTGAACTTGGTCTCGGTGAGATCAACACCACGCGAAGACGCGATTTGCTCCGCAGTGTCCGTCTTTCCGGCAGCATGCCAGGCATCGCACAGCCCAATTATCAGGCGGCAGAACTCTTGCCGGTTTGTCGGCTTATCATACGCGTTTCGCATTTCGTCAGGGACAAGGTTAAGCGATATTGCCTGTTGGACTTCCGCTTGGGCCCATTGTGAAGGCCGATTTGGTTGCGAGTCTGCACTTTCAGCAAAGGCAAATATCGGGAACGCTAATATCAGCGCAGACAGAATGATGGTAAAACATCTTTTTAGCATATAATCACACCTTTCGGTTCATCTACCAAGCAGCTCTGCTGCCAGAATTTCCTGTGTTTTCATAAGATAATTTTACCATAAAACTGCATGATTTCTACGATCATTTTCATAAGTAGTTTTTCTGCGATTTTTTACGGTCCAACTGATGTTACTGAATTTGCATTTTCTATGTAACTTTTTAGTTATTATTTTTTAAAAAAAATACTGTTTGCCTTCAATTTAGGCTAAAAATAGATGAGATGAGAGTTCGACTCTACTAAGCCACTGAAAATATCTATATGACATACACGAAATCGACTTTTTAAAAAACGGCTTTTCCATGGTTGAAGAAGTTCCAAAAACGTTGGAAATCCTGCATCCTCACAAAATAAAAACCCGGATATCTGAAATATCCGAGTCTTAATGGTCGGAGCGACAGGATTTGAACCTGCGGCCTTTTGACCCCCAGTCAAACGCGCTACCAAGCTGCGCCACGCCCCGTTAAACTATATTGGTGCCGGCGATCGGGGTCGAACCGATACGGTGTTGCCACCACGGGATTTTGAATCCCGCACGTCTGCCAATTCCATCACGCCGGCACAACATGGTTATGATAGCACAATAATATATAGAAATCAAGAAAAAACCTTTGCTTTTTTTTGAATTTCCGTTATAATGCATAGTAGAATCGAGAGGAGGACATACAATGGATACACTATATACGTTAATGCCTTTAATTTTATTGGTTGCAATTATGTATTTCTTGCTGATAAGACCTCAGAAAAAGAGAGAAAAGCAAGTCAATGCAATGAGAGCCAACATAAAGGCCGGTGATGATATCGTTACAATCGGAGGAATTTACGGTACTGTTACCAAGATAAAGGATGATAAACTAATTATTCAATTAGGTGCTGATAGAACTAAGATAGAAATAGCAAGATGGGCAATTTCTAAAGTTGTCAATGATGAACCTGCAACTACTGCTCCAGTCAGAGCTAAAAGAGGAGAAACTGCAGATAATGAAGAGACAGAAACACCAAAAAAGAAGTCCAGACCTAAAAAATTAGAAAAGACCGGACCTTCTATTTCACCTGAAAAACCTGAGGCCAACCCTCTCGAGGATGAATAATTCCCAACAGTAACAGCCCCTGTACTGCACAGTAGTACAGGGTTTTTTAGTAATACTCCGAATCTCACAGAGTATACTGTAAAAAGAGATTCGGGAGGTGGAATCATGAGGCAAAAAGCAGTTGGAAGAAAAGGCACAAAAACGGTCAGGGCATTAATATATACTTTAATTTTATTTGCTATATTGATTGGGGGAATTGGAGCGTTAATACGTTTTTCCCCTTTGCCGGAACGCTGGATGTTATATTATGTACTGGGATCCCTTTGTATTGCCTGCTTGTTTCTGGGTTTGATAGCCGGAAGCTTGATGAAGAGAAGGGGAATTCTTTTTGGTGCACTTTATTCAATTATTTTTCTCCTTATAATACTTCTTATTAGTGTATTTATTACAGGAGCTAATACGGAGAATGGAATCTTCCAAATTCGTTATTTACTTTGCTTATTATTTGGAAGTATAGGAGGTATGGTTGGAGTTAATCTTCGAAACTAATCTTTTTCCTGTGTTTTAAGGAAATGAACGGCGTATTTTACTTGTAGACAAGCTTAAAAAGTAGTAAAATATTCAATGAGTATTTTTTACAGCGAGAGAAGGTAAGTTGAATGAAAAAAGTATTGGCAATTGCCATTGTAGTATTAATAATTGGAGGTTGGGTAATCAGCCTGACGGATATCGGCCCTTCATTTAAAGATCAAATGAAACTAGGGCTTGATTTTAAAGGAGGCGTCTACGTAGTAATGGAGGCAGAAACCGATGCAACCGGTTCTGAACTTGCAAAACTAATGGAACAGACACAAATCATCATTGAAGAACGAGTGAACCGTATGGGGCTTTCTGAGCCGCTTGTTACAATAGAAGGAGAGAATAAAATTCGTGTGGAATTGCCCGGTGCTGACAATTCGGATGAAGCCATCAAAACTATTGGAAAAACTGCTCAACTTCAATTTATATTAGGTGATGGAACAGTTGTTGTAGATGGCAGTCATGTTAAGGATGCAGGAGTTGGTAAAGACAATCAGGGTTTTAACGCAGTGGATTTGGAGTTTGATTCCAAAGGGTCAGCAGCTTTTGAAGAAGGGACCAGAAAAGCATATTATGGAGAAGTTATAAACACAGAAACCGGATCGGTGGACAAGAGTATTTATATTGTCCTGGATGGAACAGTAATATCATCCCCACAGGTCAATTCGGTTATCAGTGGCGGAAAAGCGCAAATCACCGGACATTTTACAGATGAAGAAATGACCGAATTGGCTCTTCTGATACGGGGAGGGGCACTGCCTGTCGGATTAAAAGAAGTACAAACTTCTTTGGTTGGCCCGAGCTTAGGAATTGATTCCCTTGATATGAGTATTATTTCCGGAGTAATCGGTGTAGGTTTGATATTAATCTTTATGCTGATTATGTATTGGGTTATGGGTCTTACAGCTGATATTGCTTTGCTTTTGTATATTATGATAGTCTTTTGGATTCTTGCTCTCTTTTCTGCAGTATTGAACTTACCCGGTATTGCAGGTATTATCCTTTCTATCGGTATGGCTGTGGATGCAAATGTCATTATCTTTGCCAGAATAAAGGAAGAATATCATAATGGAAAAAGTCTTCGGGTGTCTGTAGATTCCGGATTCAAACGCGCTATGAGCACAATCATTGACTCTCAATTAACCACCATGATTGCCGGTGTGGTTTTGTATCAATTTGGCAGCGGTCCGGTTAAGGGGTTTGCCATGACATTGATGATTGGTATTGTGGTAAGTGTTCTGACCGCTGTCTTAGTGACTCAGTTCTTACTTAAAACCTTAGCTGAGAGCAAGAAGTTTGGAACTCCTAAGTTCTTCGGAGTTGGATCTAAGAGATTTCAGTTTAAAAAAGAATTTAAGTTTATTAATTATCGTAAATATTTTTATATAGCAGCTGTTTGTCTGATCATAATAGGTATAGGGACAGGTTTAATCCGGGGTTTCAATTATGGTATCGATTTTACCGGAGGAACCATGATACAACTCGATATGGGACAAACTGTCACTGTTGATGAAGTACAAGATATATTAGCTGAAAACGATATAGAAGGAAACGTAGTTCATGCAGGAGAAGACAATAAACAAATTATTATTAAGACCACCCAGTCTTTAAATAATCAGGCTCGACAAGAGCTTTTAAACCAATTCTATGAAACCTATGGAATAACAGAAAAAAATGTTTTAGCAATTGAACAATTCAGTCCTTCAGTTGGAAATTTACTGAAATCCAATGCAATCAAAGCAGTTCTTATTGCAGCACTTGGCATGCTGATTTACATTAGTATACGCTTTGAATGGAAATTCGGTGTTGCAGCTATTGCCGCATTGGTTCATGATATATTGATAGTTATTGCTTTTTATGGTCTTTTCCGGATCCCCATTAACAACCCCTTCATTGCCGGTATTTTAATCGTTGTTGGTTATTCCATAAATGATACAATTGTCATATTTGATCGTATTCGGGAGAACCTGAAATACATGAAAAAAAGTCGTCTTGAGGAATTGATTAACAAAAGTATCAATCAGACATTGGTACGGTCAATAATGACTTCCATTACCACCATCATTGCGATCATACCCCTATTTATATTGGGAGGAACAATAATTAGGGACTTTACATTACCGTTGATGATAGGCATTTTAGCAGGTACCACATCATCAATTACCATTGCCAGCCCCATATATTACCAGATTGACCAATGGTTAAATAAGCCCAAGTATCGAGGGAAATAACAGAGGTATAGATTGGTTAACACAGAACGCATGAAACAATTTTTAGAGGAACTGCTTAGAATGAACCCGGGCTATAACATTGAGTTGTTAGAACGAGCTTACCGTAAAGCCGAACAGGTTCATGAAGGACAGTTGCGAAAATCAGGGGAGGAGTATATTACACACCCTCTGGCTGTTGTTAAAATACTGGCAGATTTAGGTATGGATGAAAATACTTTAGTTGCCGGATTGTTACATGATGTCGTGGAAGACACTCCATATACCCAGGAAGATCTAAGAAATGATTTTGGTGAAGAAGTTGCTCTCCTTGTTGATGGTGTTACCAAGCTTGGTTCTTTAGTTTATGAGAGCAAGGAGGAACGTCAGGCGGAAAATCTGAGAAAGATGTTTCTGGCCATGTCCAAGGATATTCGTGTTCTCATTATCAAATTGGCGGACCGGCTACATAATCTT
>JAQUJQ010000003.1:0-18526 GCA_028680875.1 Eubacteriales bacterium | reverse complement strand
GCTTGGTTCTTTAGTTTATGAGAGCAAGGAGGAACGTCAGGCGGAAAATCTGAGAAAGATGTTTCTGGCCATGTCCAAGGATATTCGTGTTCTCATTATCAAATTGGCGGACCGGCTACATAATCTTAGAACCATCAATTATATGAACGAAGATCAGATCAGGGAAAAATGCAAAGAAACTCTTGAAATATATGCACCTCTAGCCAGCCGATTGGGAATTTATACCATGAAATTTGAATTAGAGGATATTGCTTTAAAACAATTGGACTCCGATGCTTATTACAATCTTGTAAGTCAGGTCAATATGCGTAAAGGACAAAGACAAGCAAGCATTGATAAAGTAATCGACTCCATTAAGGAATCATTGAACAGCTTAAATATAGATTATGAAATTACAGGACGTAATAAGCATTTCTACAGTATTTACCGGAAGATGAAATATCAAAACAGGCAACTGGATGAGATTTTCGACTTGATGGCTATTAGAATCATCGTCCATACGGTGAAAGATTGTTATGCGGTGCTGGGTGTGGTCCATACCATGTGGAAACCTATACCCGGACGCTTTAAAGATTATATCGCTATGCCCAAACCAAATCGGTATCAATCTCTACACACAACAGTTATTGGGAATGGAGGAGATCCCTTTGAGATTCAAATCCGGACCTTTGAGATGCATAAGATAGCGGAATATGGTATTGCAGCTCATTGGAAATACAAAGAAGGAGTTACAGCAGATAAAGAAGAAGTGAAATTGGCTTGGCTCCGTCAAACACTGGAATGGCAAAAAGAATTAAAAGATTCACAGGAATTTATGGAAACCTTAAAAGTGGATCTGTTTTCGAATCAGGTTTTTGTTTTTACACCTAAAGGCGATGTAATTGAATTGCCGGCAGGATCTACCCCTTTGGACTTTGCTTTCAAGATTCACACAATGGTTGGAGCAAAATGCATCGGTGCTAAGGTAAATGGGAAAATGGTTCCCATTGATTATACTTTAAATAATGGGGAAATTGTTGAAATCGTTACCTCGAACAGCAGTAAGGGTCCCAGTATTGATTGGTTAAAAATCGTAAAAAGTAATACGGCCAGAAATAAGATTCGTCAGTACTTAAAACGGGAGAATAAAGGGGAAAGTGTTGATAAAGGTAAAGAAATGCTATCAAAATACGTCCGTAGGAAGGGATATGATCCCCAGCAAATTTTACGTGGCCAATGGATCAATAAAGCTGCTAAAAACTTTAATTTAGCCTCTTCTGATGACCTTTACACGTCCATCAGCTACGGAGGTGTTCTCCTCTCGAAAGTTATTATTATGCTTTTAAACTTCTATCATGAAGAAAAACAATTGGAATTAAAGAGGAAGGAAAAGGAAGAAAAAGCGGCAGGAGAAGGAAAAAAGAAGGTAAAGGAAACGATTCACACCGGTGTAACAGTAGAGGGTATGTCTGATCTATTGATTCGTCTTGCCAAATGTTGTAATCCGGTACCGGGCGATGAAATTACCGGCTTTATCACAAAAGGAAGAGGAATCTCTGTTCATCGCTCAGATTGTATTAATATTTTGTCAATACCGGAAGAAGAAAGAAAACGTTTCATCAAGGTCGATTGGGATGATCAAAAATCAAACCAGGCGTACGATGTAGATATACATATTTTAGCAGAAGATCGAAAAGGTCTTTTTTCTGATCTATCCAATCTGTGCGAAGGTATGGATGTTCATATTACCGGTGTAAATGCAAAGAGCAGTAAAGAAAATATAGCCAATATTACCATGACCCTGTCCCTATCCAATACGGGGCAGTTGGAAAAAGTATTAAGACAACTGCATAGAGTACAGGGAGTAGCAGATGTCTATCGTTCCAGTATGTAGGAGCAAAAATGAGAGCTGTTGTACAACGAGTAATTAAATCAGATGTTTCTGTGGAAGGAACCGTAATTGGAACTATTGGTCCTGGACTTATGGTGCTTTTAGGCGTAGAAGACGGCGACACAGAAAAAGATGTGGATTATATGGTTGAAAAAATTACGGGACTTCGGATTTTTGAAGACAATGAAGGGAAAATGAATCTTTCCTTATCCGATGTAGGTGGGGCTATCTTAGCCGTATCTCAGTTTACCCTTTTAGGAGATTGCCGGAAGGGAAGACGCCCAAGTTTTATAAAAGCAGCCAGGCCGGAGCTTGCAGATCCTTTATTCGAGGCTTTTATAACTCAATGTAGGGAAAAAGGCGTTCATGTAGAGAAAGGAATTTTTCAGGCAAATATGCTTGTACGAATTGAAAATGACGGACCGGTTACCGTATTAGTAGATAGTAGAAAAAATTTTTAATGCAAGGAGAATAATAATGCAGATCAATCATTTTATTAGCGGACCATTGGCTGTAAATAGTTTTTTAGTTGTAGATGAAAAGACAAAAAAAGCATTTATAGTAGATCCCGGCGGAGAAAACAAAGGACTGTTGAAGCAGGTAAAAGAGCAGGACCTTCAGGTAGAATACATTATCCTGACTCATGGTCATGGGGATCACATTGGTGGTGTTGAATCCTACCAGAAGCATTTCCCGGAAATTAAGGTAGTAGCTCATGAAGAAGAAAAGGAGATGTTGGAAAATCCAAGTCTTAATCATTCTACAATTACTTGCGGCAGACCTATTGTAATCTCTGTTGATCGTTATGTTAAAGACGAAGATATATTACAGGTTGGTAATATGAAATTAAAGTTTTTGTTTACACCGGGGCATACAC
Organism: Eubacteriales bacterium; assembly: GCA_028680875.1. GTDB lineage: Bacteria > Bacillota > Clostridia > Peptostreptococcales > Anaerovoracaceae > JAQUJQ01. The sequence goes on along the minus strand of JAQUJQ010000003.1, from coordinate 15,779 downwards.
CCGGAGGCATGTGTATTTATGTTGGGGACAGCCTCTTTAGCGGAGATACCTTATTTGCCCAATCCGTAGGCAGAACTGATTTTCCCAAATCTTCTTTTGCCAGTTTAAAGGAATCCATATTAGCTAAGTTGTATGTATTGCCGGATGAGACAAAAGTTTACCCCGGCCATATGGGAACAACAACAATAGGCTTTGAAAAGGAGCACAATCCTTTTGTATAATTTTTATTTTAATGAAATCTCAAATCATTATGAAATGATGGAAATGGTTCGGGTATTTCTTCCTATCGGAACGTACAAAATTTTGAATGAGGATCCATGGGTTACGGGAGAAGGAACATGGGCAGACCTTCTTGTCCGAATACCTGACGGAATGAAAGACAGAAACCAGGGTAAAAGGTATTTATATGAATATCTCAGTGAGTATACAGGGATAAAACCGGATTGGGGAATTCTAACAGGGGTAAGACCGGTTAAATTAGTGGGGGAATTATTTTTACAGACTCGTTCTCAAGAACAAGTAAAAGAGATTCTTCTCAAGGAATACCTTCTCAGTGAGAAAAAAGCAAATCTCCTCTTAGAAATATGGAGAACTCAGCAGGAAATATTAGATGATGAGAACGAAAAGGAAGTAGGACTTTATATCGGTATTCCCTTTTGTCCAACCAGATGCGTTTATTGTTCATTTCCTTCTTACCCGATTCTTAGTGCAAATGTAACAGATTATTTAGGAGCCCTTAAGAAAGAAATTGCCTATGTAGGAATGGAAATGGCCCGTAGAAACTGGTATCCGGAATCCCTATACATTGGAGGGGGAACACCCACAGCGTTAGATGAAAAGGGTTTAAAAGAAATTTTGGACCAGGTGAATGATTACTTTGACCTTACTAAGGCCAAGGAATATACGGTGGAGGCCGGACGGCCGGATACCATAACACCAACAAAACTGAATCTGATCCGAAGCAGTGGAGGGGGGCGTATTAGCATTAATCCCCAATCCATGAATGAAGAAACCTTGAAACGGATCGGCAGAGCACATAAACCTGAGGACATTCTTCGTGGATTCCAAATCGCAAGAGAGGAAGGACAGTTTATTATCAATGCAGATTTAATTGCCGGATTACCCGGAGAGGATACTGAGGATTTTGCTGAAAGTCTATCTTCTATTATTAGGTTGAAGCCGGAAAATATTACAGTCCATACTTTGGCGGTAAAACGTGCGTCAAGATTAAAAGAGATGGATCGGGATTATAGCTACCACCAAGGAAAAGCGGTAAGGGCAATGTTAAATAATGGATCTGCCTTGTTAACTGAAGCCGGTTATCGTCCTTACTATCTTTATCGGCAGAAGCAAATGACAGGCAATTTTGAAAATGTTGGCTATGCTTTACCCGGGACAGAAAGCCTTTATAATATTAAAATTATGGAAGAAAATCAAACAATTATTGCTATGGGTGCCGGTGGGATCAGCAAGGTATGGTATCCTAAAGAAAATCGTTTGGAACGGGTGCCAAACGTATCAAATTATGAAATCTATATTGAACGAATCGATGAAATGCTGGAAAGGAAACGGAAGGGGATATTTCAATGACAGAACCAACAGTATTTAAACGGACTATTATGTGTGGAGACTTGAGGCAATCTCATGTAGGTGATCATGTGGTACTAAACGGGTGGATTCAAAAGAGAAGAGATCTGGGCGGATTGATTTTCTGTGATTTACGAGACAGAACCGGGATTGTTCAGATTATATTTAATGAAGATGTTCCAAAGGAACTTTTTGAAAAAGCCAACCGTTTGAGAAGCGAATTCGTCGTGGGCGTGAAAGGAATAGTTAAAGAACGGCAATCAAAGAATAAGGATATGAAGACAGGTGATGTAGAGATTTTCGTAGAAGAATTAATCATATATTCGGAATCAGAAACCCCGCCCATTTATGTGAAAGATGACGATGAAGTGTCTGAAAACCTTCGTTTAAAATATAGATATTTGGATTTGCGTAAAAACAGGATGCAGAGGAATCTAGAATTTCGTCATAGAATAGCCAAGATTACCAGAGGTTTTTTTGATGCAGAGGGTTTCATCGAAGTAGAAACGCCCACACTAATTAAGCCCACACCGGAAGGAGCCAGAGATTACCTGGTACCAAGCAGGGTGAATCAAGGATTGTTTTATGCTCTCCCCCAGTCTCCTCAAATGTTTAAACAAATCCTTATGGTAGCCGGTACCGATCGCTATTACCAGATTGTTAAGTGTTTTAGAGATGAAGATTTGAGGGCAGACCGGCAACCGGAATTTACACAGATTGATCTGGAGATGTCGTTTGTGGATGTAAATGATGTTATTGAGGTGCAGGAAAAGTATTTAAAACATTTATTCCAAGAGTTGATGGGCATTGAGATTAAAACACCATTTCCAAGACTGACTTATGATGAAGCATTAGAAAGATACGGCAGTGACAAGCCTGACACACGTTTTGGCTTTGAGCTGAAATCCTTAACACCTTTTGTAAAGGAAAGTACATTTCCTGTCTTTGCAGATGCTATTGTTTCCGGCGGTGAGGTACGTGCTATCAACATTAATGGTTATAGCAACCGGTTCAGCCGAAAAGATCTGGACAAGCTGCAGGAAGAAGCCAAGGCATATGGAGCTAAAGGTGTTCTTTGGATTCGAGTAGGAGACCAGGACATTACCTCTTCATTTAATAAATTTTTCAGTAAAGACGAACTTTGGGAACTTGCCAATGTGTTTGATGCAAAAGCAGATGACCTGATTCTTATTGTAGCCGGTGAGAAGAAAGTTGTATTTGACAGCTTGGGATTTTTGCGGAGAGAAATTGCCGGGAGATTGGATCTACTGGATGACATGAAATATAACTTACTATGGGTGGTGGATTTCCCTCTCTATGAATATGATCAGGAAGCTGGCCGTTTTACAGCTATGCACCATCCATTCACATCACCAAGAATAGAAGACATTCCTCTTATGGATACGGATCCTTCTAAAGTAAGAGCAATGGCTTATGATATTGTTCTTAATGGAGTTGAATTGGGAGGTGGCAGTATCCGGATCCATAATAAGGAATTACAAAAAAAGATGTTTAAGACATTAGGACTTTCCGAAGAGGAAGCCAACAATAAATTCGGTTTCCTGCTAGATGCTTTCCGATACGGAACACCTCCACACGGAGGATTGGCCTATGGGTTAGATCGATTGGTCATGTTACTTTGCGGTGAAAAAAGCATTCGAGAGGTTATAGCTTTCCCCAAAAACCAGGCGGCAGTATGTATGCTTTCAGAAGCTCCATCGGTGGCTACGAAAGAGCAACTGGTCGAATTGGGTATTTGCAGATTAAAGGATAAGAAATGATTAAGATAGGAATCATAGGTGGCACTTTTGACCCGATTCATTACGGACATTTGATTCTGGCAGAGCAGGCCAGAGATGGAGCAGGATTGGATCAGGTAATTTTTATTCCGGCTAACTTGTCACCCTATAAGGTGAATCGAGAAATTGTTTCACAACAACATCGCTACAATATGGTAAAAATAGCCATACGGGATCAAAAACAATTTTCAATATCGGATATTGAGCTAAAAGGACCGGCGATTTCATATACGATTCATACCTTAGAAGCCTGCCAAAATATCTATGGCAAAGATGCCGAAATTAATTTTATTTGTGGGACCGATTCGTTTTTAGGGATGGAAGGTTGGCTGGAAGCAGAGGCAATCTTTGAGGCATTTCCTTTAATTGTAGGATCCAGGCCTCGCTATAAAGATAAGTTAAGAGATGTACTCATCCAACGTCTCAATAATTGCTATGGGACAAAGATCCAAAAGATTCATATGCCCAAAATTGACATATCCTCTACTGATATTAAAAAGAGGATTCAGACAGGCAGAAGCATAAAATATCTGGTACCTCTCCAAGTCGAAGAATATATTTATAAAAATCAACTTTATCGGTAACTTGTTTGTAATATGTTTAAATGGTATAATATCATACTTATGGAGAATACATCGAAAGAGAAAATCATTGAATACTTAGAGAACGTTCTTTCAGAGAAGCGAAAGAGGCATACTTATAGTGTGGCAAGTGAGGCCGTATCTTTGGCACAATGTCACAATGTGCCTCCTGAGAAAGCAGAATTGGCAGCATTGTTCCACGACATGTACCGAGGTACACAGATAGAAATTTTAGATAACTATGTTCGGAGTTTTAATTTAGATTCCTCTTATCTGGGAAACAGCAATCTGGCTCATGGAAAGATCGCAGGGGTTATCATGGAACAAGATTATGGAATACAAGACAGGGATATAATTAATGCAGTGGCTTTTCATACAACAGGCAGAGAAGGGATGTCGGACCTGGAAAAGATTTTGTATTTGGCTGATGCCATTGAACCGGGCAGAAAATATCCGGGAGTAGAAGAAATCCGTAAATTAGCCTATGTAAACTTAAACCAAGCTTGTCTAAAAGCAATGAATCGTTCTGTTGATTACATTAGAAGCAGGGGGCTTAAATTGGATCGGGATACAATCAGAGCGAAAAATTTCCTAATGGAACAAGAAAGGATGAAATATGAATAATAGAGAAATTGCCTTAACTGCGGCGAGAACCCTAATAAACAAAAAAGCCTTGGATGTGATTGCCATCGACGTTACGGATAAGTCATCTTTTACAGATTATTTGGTAATCGCTTCCGGTGGATCGGAACGCCAAGTAGGTACATTGGCTAAAGAGGTAGAAGAACATTTGGCTTTAATAGGGATTTCCCCCAAAAATGTAGAAGGAAAAAGGAGCTCCGGTTGGGTTTTGTTGGACTACGGAGATGTCATAATCAATATCTTCTCTATAGAACAGAGAAACCGATATAATCTTGAAAAGGTTTGGGGAGACGGTAGCTACTTAGATATAGAATAAAAAAGAATAGGCAAACGGAGGAAAGACAATGGAACAACATTATAATTTTAATAAAATTGAAAGTAAATGGCAAAAGCATTGGGAAGATACGAAGCTTTTTAAAACAACAGAGGATAAAGATAAAGAAAAGTTTTATTTGTTGGAGATGTTTCCCTATCCATCAGGTAAGCTTCATATGGGTCATGTAAGGAACTATTCTATCGGTGATGTGTTATCAAGGCATTTAACTATGTGCGGTAAGAATGTTCTTCACCCTATGGGCTGGGATTCCTTTGGGCTTCCTGCTGAAAATGCTGCGATTAAAAATGGTATACCACCTCAAATCTGGACAAAGGATAACATTGCAGAAATGCGTAATCAACTGAAAACCTTGGGACTCAGTTATGATTGGGATAGAGAACTGACCACCTGCCATCCCGATTATTATAAATGGATGCAGTGGATTTTCATTCAGTTTTTTAATCATGGACTGGCATATAAGAAAAAGAATCCCGTAAATTGGTGTCCTTCATGCCAAACCGTTTTGGCCAATGAGCAGGTAGTTGACGGCGGTTGCGAACGATGCAGCACTGCTGTGGAAAAAATCGAATTAGAACAATGGTATCTGAAGATTACGGATTATGCGGAACGGCTGTTGGCAGACATAGACCTTCTGGAAGGTTGGCCGCATAAAGTAAAAGTCATGCAAAAAAATTGGATTGGAAAAAGTATAGGCGCAGATGTAGATTTTTGCATCGAGGGCTTTGATCAGAATCTGTGCATTTTTACAACCAGACCGGATACTCTTTATGGAGTCACCTATATGGTGCTGGCTCCGGAGCATCCATATGTAAAGGAATTAGTAGCCGGTACAGCTTATGAAAAACCGGTTAATGATTTTCTTAACAAGTTAAAAACACTGAGTGAAATCGATAGGACTTCTACTACATTGGAGAAGGATGGAATTTTTATCGGCAGATATGCTATTAATCCGATGAACAAGAAAAAAGTTCCTATATATATCGCTAATTATGTCCTTATGGACTATGGAACAGGGTCTATAATGGCCGTTCCTGCCCACGACCAAAGAGACTTTGAATTTGCTAAAAAATATGAAATTGATATTATTCCCGTAATTGATCCCAATAATCCGAGAATTGATTTATATAATTTAGATGAAGCCTTTGAAGCAGAAGGAATTATGATTAATTCCGGACCTTTTAATGGAATGAATAATCTAGAAGGCATAAAGAAAATTATCTCTTATTTAGAAGAAAATAGGATTGGCAGGAAAACCACCAATTATAAATTACGAGACTGGTTGATTTCCAGACAACGTTATTGGGGAACTCCTATTCCCATGACTTACTGTGATACCTGTGGTTGGGTTCCGGAAAAAATTGAGAATTTGCCGGTCTTACTCCCAACAGACGTAGAGTTTACAGGAAAGGGAGAATCACCTCTAAAAACCAGTAAAGCATTCCAAAATACTGTTTGCCCAAAATGTGGAAGATCTGCCGTAAGAGAAACAGATACCATGGACACTTTCTTAGACTCCTCCTGGTATTATCTTCGGTATACGGATCCCAACAACGAAGAAGAACTCTGGGATAAACAAAAAGCAGACTATTGGATGCCTGTAGATCAGTATATCGGAGGAGTGGAACATGCCATTCTCCATCTGCTATATTCTCGCTTTTTCAATAAATTTCTTTACGACATCGGTTATTCTCCTTCAGTCGAACCATTTACCAATCTTTTGACTCAAGGTATGGTGCTTAGAGATGGGTGCAAGATGTCAAAGTCGAAAGGGAATGTGGTAAGCCCGGAGGAGATTATCAAGGAATATGGTGCAGATACTGCAAGACTGTTCATTTTGTTTGCAGCTCCACCGGACAAAGAACTGGAATGGTCAGAGGCCGGTGTAGAAGGAGGATATCGTTTTCTGAATCGGGTTTATCGTCTGGTTTACGAATTGACCGATCTTGTAAAAAATGTACCGGATACTTATCAGATCAATAACGATGAAGACAAAGAGTTAAACTATGTTTTAAACAGCACTTTGAAAAAGGTGACGGAAGACATAGGTTCCCGTTTTAATTTTAATACTGCCTTGTCATCTATAATGATTCTTGTCAATGAGTTATACCGTTATAAAACTTTAGATACAATCAACTCGGGTTTATTGAAGTATGCTGTAGACTGTTTGATTCGAATTCTGTCTCCTTTTACTCCTCATATTTGTGAGGAGATGTGGGAGCATATAGGTTATACCCATTCCGTCTACAATGAAAAATGGCCTGTATTTGATGAAAAAGCCCTTATTAGAGAAGAAGTGGAAGTTGTTATTCAGATAAATGGTAAGATAAAGGAAAAGATAAAAATGGAGACTAATCTAAGCACGGATGTATTTCTGGAAAGGGCCTTGGATAATGATAAAGTAAAAGTTCTAATCGAAGGGAAAAAAATTGTTAAAACAATTCCGGTACCGGGGAAACTGGTTAATATTGTGTTGAAATAGAAAGGAAATAAAAAGTTTGATAATAAAAGAAAATAAAAAGGAGAGCCATGAAGTAAAGCTGATTCCACTCGGCGGATTGAATGAGGTCGGAAAAAACATCACAGTCCTGGAATATAAGAATGACATTATAGTAATCGATTGTGGGCTGTCCTTCCCTGATGATGAGATGTTTGGAATTGACATTGTAATTCCTGATTTTACGTATCTCATCAAGAATAGAGAAAAAGTGAAGGGAATTATCCTCACCCACGGACACGAGGATCATATAGGAGCCATTCCTTATCTGTTAAAGGAAATTGATGTACCAATTTATGGAACACGTTTGACTTTAGGGCTTGTGGAAAACAAGATAAAGGAACATGGTCTTACCGCTAAATTGAACATTATTAAGGCAGGACAGACTATAAAAATCGGTGAATTTAAAATTGAAACAATTCGAACTACTCACTCCATCGCTGATGCTATCTGTCTGGCCATCGATACCCCTGCAGGTGTGATTTTCCACACAGGTGATTTTAAAGTGGATTATACACCATTAGACGGTGAACCCATTGATTTTCAACGATTGGCTAAAATCGGATCCAGGGGTGTACTATTGATGCTGGCCGACAGTACCAATTCAGAACGAAAAGGGTATACCCCATCAGAAAGGACAGTCGGTATTACACTGGAGAATATTTTCCGGGGTTGTAATTCCCGTATATTAACTGCTACCTTTGCTTCTAATGTCCATCGTTTACAGAGAATAATCGACACAGCCATTATGTTTGACCGTAAGGTAGCCATATCAGGAAGAAGCATGATTAATGTTGTTAAACTGGCTACAGAAATCGGATACCTTAAAATCCCGGCTAACGTACTTGTTGATATTCATAAAATTAAAAATATTAAGGACTCAGAATTGGTCATCATAACCACAGGAAGTCAGGGAGAGCCTATGTCTGCTCTGTCAAGAATGGCTACCAACGACCATAAGGCAGTCCAAATAAAAAATGGTGATGTAGTGATTCTTTCCTCATCGCCCATACCGGGTAATGAAAAAACTGTTTCCAATATAGTCAATCTGCTCTTTGCAAAAGGTGCAGAAGTTATTTATTCAGATATTGCCGACATCCACGTTACCGGCCATGCCTGTGCAGAGGAGTTGAAGCTGATCCATACACTGATCAAACCCAAATATTTTATGCCTGTACATGGTGAATATCGTCATCTCAGACAACATGCCAAGATTGCGGAAACATTAGGGATGCGAACAGAAAATATTTTTATTTTAGGAAATGGGGATGTATTATCCCTTAAAAGAAATCAGGTGGTAAAAACTAAAGAAACCGTCCATTGTTCCAATGTGATGGTAGATGGGTTGGGTGTAGGAGATGTAGGCAACATCGTACTTCGAGATCGAAAGCTCTTATCTGAAGCCGGTTTGATTATTGTTGTAGCAGCTATTGATAAGGCAACCGGTTTTGTATGTTCCGGACCTGACATCATATCCAGAGGGTTTGTTTACGTGAGAGAATCTGAGGATCTGATTGAATCTGCCAGAAAGGTTGCAGAAGAGCGGTTATTCAAATGTCAAAAAGAAAATATGAAGGATTGGAGTGGAATGAAAAGTGCAGTACGATCAGATCTGCAAAACTTCATTTACCAGCGAACAAAACGGAATCCGGTAATCCTACCGATTTTTATGGAGGTGTAAATATGAACGTATATGACGAAGCACATGCACTTGTAAGGGCAATAAAAGAAGCCCCGGAATATAAAAGCTATATTGAAATAAAGAGCAAGGTCTCAGAGAACGAGGAATTGTCATCCATGCTGAATGACTTTCGGGAAAAACAATTCAAGATGCAAACTCAACAGATGTTGGGTGGTGAGCCGGAAACAGATATGAAGGAGCAAATTCAGAAACTTTATGAAATTTTAGCAAAAGACCCAATGGCTGCTCAATACCTTCAAGTAGAATTTGCCTTTACCCGATTGGTTTCTGACGTTTATGAAATTATAGGGGAAGTGATTAAGATTGATTAATTCTAAGAATCGACTCGACTCCCTTAAAAAAAATCTGATCAGTAAAGATATCTCTGGAATTCTGGTTTCTAAGCAGGAAAACCAATATTATCTATCAGGATTCCACTCAAGTAATTGCCATATAATTATAACTGCAGAGGAAAATTATTTGTTGACAGATTTTCGTTACATCGAATCAGCCAAGGATCTTGGCTTTCTGTATGAGAGCGTAATGATTGATCATGACTATACTCTGTATACATTTTTACAGGAGTTGTCCCTTGAAAAACTTGCAATAGAAGAAGAGGTTATGTCTTATTCGTCATATAAGGATTTACAAGAATCCTTTTACGGCGAATTGTGTTCCGGGGATGGATTGATTGAAGAAATCCGGATAACAAAGGATGAGAAGGAACTTTCATTCATAGCTGATGCACAAGCACTGAGTGACCGATGTTTTGAATATCTCTTAGAATATATCAAACCGGGATTAAGTGAATTGGAAGTTGCCTTTGAAATAGAGATGTTTTTACGTAAAAATGGAGGAGAACGACTTTCATTTGATACTATATGCGTGTCCGGTAACCGAACTTCTTTGCCACATGGTGGCCCTACAAATAAATTGTTGGAAAAAGGAGATTTTATCACCCTTGATTTCGGTTGTGTAATAAATGGTTATTGCTCCGATATGACAAGGACTATAGCTTTAGGCAGCATTACTCAAGAGCAAAAAGACATTTATAACATTGTTTTAGAAGCACAACAAGCCGGATGTAATGAGATCAAAGCCCGAATGTCTTGCTTTGATGCAGATAGGGTTGTACGGAAAATTATAGAGGATGCCGGTTTCGGAAAAGAGTTCGGCCATGGTACCGGTCATGGTGTTGGATTGGAAATTCACGAAGCACCAACTTTAAATCCCAGAAGTGAGGAAATACTAAAAGAAAACATGGTCGTGACCATAGAGCCGGGTATTTATTTACCGGGAAAGTTCGGTGTTCGCATTGAAGACTTGGTTTTTGTAACTGATTCATCTATAAAAAATGCGACAAAATCCAAGAAGGAGTTAATTATAATTTAGAAGGATCAGCAATAGGAGGATAATAAAATGATTTACGCAAGTGATTTTAGAAGAGGAAACACCTTCGAGATCAACGGTGAACCTTATGTAATACTGGATTTTCAACATGTAAAACCCGGTAAAGGAGCGGCATTTGTGCGGACTAAGTACAAAAATATCCTAACCGGCGCAACCCGTGAGGAAGCTTTCAATCCTAATGACAAATTTCCAAAAGCTCATATTGACACAAAACAGATGCAATATCTCTATTTTGACGGTGAGCTCTATTATTTCATGGATCAGGAAACCTTCGACCAGGTACCTCTTATGCCTGATCAGGTAGAGGATGCTATTCTTTATCTTCGTGAAAATGATATTGCCACTATAAAGTTTTATAAAGGAAATGCTTTCTTAGTGGAAGCACCTAATTTTGTAAATTTGAAAGTAGTGGAAACTGAACCCGGAGTGAAGGGAGATACGGCCACCAATGTAACTAAGGCAGCTACGGTAGAAACCGGTGCAGTGGTTCAAGTGCCGATTTTCATCGAAGTAGATGAAATTATTCAAATTGATACAAGAACCGGGGAATACCTGTCCAGGGCAAAATAAAATGGGAAATAGAAAAGTCCGTAAAAATAAGAAACATTTTATTATTATTTTTATTCTGATTTTTATATTGATTTTTTCCTTTATATTTATTTTTAATTCGTATCTGAACAAAGGGAACCAAGCGGTAAATCCAAAGGACTCTACGTTGATTACCGTTTCAATACCCAACGGAACAAGCACGAGGGGCATAGGAGAAATCTTAGAATCAAAGGGCCTGATTATTGATTCAAGGCTATTCCGGTTAAAATCCAGGATTAACGGATTTGATGGAAAATATAAAGCGGGGGAATACAATCTTTCTCCTGCTATGACCATGGATGAAATCATAACTCTTATTCTGTCCGGTAATGACACTACCTTACGATTTACAATTCCGGAAGGATATGATATTCGCAAAACCGTAGCTGCTTTGGAATCAGCTAATCTAATTAATTCCGAAACATTTTTGAGAGAAATAGAGACTGGTTCCTTTAGCTATGATTTTTTAAAAGATGCACCATCCGGATCCAATCGGCTAGAAGGATATTTGTACCCGGAAACATATGAGGTTTTCGCTAATGCTAGTGAACGAGACATTATTGTTAAAATGCTGGATCAATTTAATAAGGTATTTACTGAAAAATACTATAAGCGTGCAAAAGAGCTGGACATGGACATTAATCAGGTCATTACACTGGCATCGATTATTGAGAGGGAGGCTGTCATTCCTGAGGACAGGCCTATTATAGCAGGTGTTTTCTACAACCGCCTAAAAAAAGGCATGCAGCTACAGTCCTGTGCCACTGTACAATATATCTTAGGGGAGCAAAAGCCTGTTCTATCTGTTGCAGATACAAAGCTTGAATCACCCTATAATACTTATTTGATTACCGGTTTACCTCCTGGACCTATTTGTTCTCCCGGAATTCAATCCATTAATGCCGCCCTGTGGCCTGAAAATACTGATTATCTATACTTTTTGGCGAAGGGGGATGGGGCTCACGTTTTTTCAAAAACCTATGAGGAACATTTAATAAATAAGGAAAAATACATTGACAATTAGGTAATTTTATGAATATAACCAATGAAAAAGTTACAGCATATATTAACGGTCTTTATCAACCTTTGAATCCATTTTTAGAGTCACTCCGGCAGGAAGCAGAAAATAATGCAATCCCTATTATTTTACGTGAAACGGAAACATTGTTGTTGACTCTATTGGAGATTAAAAATCCGCTACGGATACTGGAAATCGGTACTGCTGTCGGTTATTCAGCTCTTTGTTTCGCTATTTCAAAACCATCATCCTATATTACGACATTGGAGCTTCAGGAACGTTTAGTGAAAACTGCAGCAGTCAATTTTGAAAAAGCCGGTGTAAAAGATCGAATTCAAATCATACAAGGAGAGGCGTTGGATACATTATTGAAATTGGAGGATAATTTGAAAGCCGGTAAATTGGATTCTTTTGATTTTGTTTTTATAGATGGGGCAAAAGGTCATTATCTGGAAATGTGGGACCACTGCATTAAACTGTGTAAACCGGGTGCGGTCATCGTTTCAGATAACATATTATTCAAGGCCATGACGGCTTCAGATTTATATTTGGATCACCGTCGCAATAAGACCATTGTGAACCGAATGCGAGGTTATTTGCGATACATCACCTCACTTCCCGGAGTGGTTTCTACAGTCCTGCCGGTTGGAGACGGGGTCGCTATCAGTGTGATCGGAGAGATGTGATATGAAGAAAGTTGAATTGCTGGCACCGGCAGGTGATCTGGAAAAACTTAAAATTGCTCTTGATTACGGAGCTGATGGAGTCTACTGTGGCGGTCAATGTTTCGGCCTCCGTGCAGGAGCAAGAAACTTTTCAATTGATCAATTGGCTGAAGGTGTTGAGTATGCCCATAGTCGAGGGAAAAAAGTATATTTAACCTTAAATGTTTTTGCTCATAATAAAGACATTAATCAATTGAATACCTATTTGAAAGAGATGGCTAAAATCCCTTTGGATGCATTTATTGTATCGGATCCGGGGTTTCTGACGGAGATTCGAGAGCATTTTCCTAAAGCAGAGATTCATCTCAGCACCCAAGCCAATACAACAAATTATAAATCGGCTATTTTTTGGCACAAACAGGGTGTCAAGCGGATTGTATTGGCTCGTGAACTATCTTTAAATGAAATCAAAGAGTTACGTGAAAAAACACCTTCTACTTTAGAGCTGGAAGTATTTATTCATGGATCTATGTGTATTTCTTATTCCGGCAGGTGTCTTATTTCCAACTTTATGGCGGAGCGGGATGCGAACAGAGGAGAATGTGCTCATCCTTGCCGTTGGAAATATAATCTTGTAGAAGAAAAACGCCCCGGAGAATATTATCCGGTCATTCAAGAAGAAACAGGAAGCTACATTTTGAATTCAAAAGATTTATGTATGATTGAACATTTGCCGGAACTGATTAATGCAGGTTTGAATTCTTTAAAGATTGAAGGAAGGACAAAAAGCATTTTTTATGTGGCTACCGTAGTCGGTGCATATCGTAAGGCGATTGATTCTTATTTTTCTGATCCGGAAGCTTATCAATTTTCAGGGTCATTATTTAATGAACTTGAAAAAGCAAGCCATAGGCTTTTTACAACCGGCTTTTATTTTGAAAAGCCGGATAAAAAAGGGCAAAACTACGAAACCAGTCAATATGTCAGAAATTGGACCTTCTTAGGATTAGTTAAAGAATATGATCCAAAGACTGGTTTTGCTTGGATTGAGCAAAGGAATAAAATTCAAAAAGGAGACTTGGTTGAAGTCTTTGGACCGGGCATGGATTATTTTGCCCAAAAGATAGATATACTTTTGAATGAACAGGGGCAACCCATCGAATCAGCCCCTCACGCTCAGCAAATGGTCCAAATCAAGATGGCAGAACCTGTTTTGAAAAATTATATGGTACGTAAACCAAAATGATGGTATAATTTAGGTAATTCTTGTTAATGTATATTCAAGGAGGGAAAAGAATGGACCCTAGCCCTGACCCGAGTTTTTCAATATCTATGCAAATATTATTAATTGCCGTATTAATTCTAATCAATGCATTTTTCTCTGCAGCGGAAATGGCAATTGTATCTGTAAATAAAAATAAAATTAAAATCCTGGCCCAGACCGAAAACCCAAAAGCAAAATTACTTCTGGAATTAATCGAGGAACCAAATCGTTTTTTATCAACCATACAAGTTGCAATTACACTTGCAGGCTTTTTGGCAAGTGCAGTTGCGGCAATGGGTATAGCAAACCAACTTGGTCAGATTATCAGTAAGTTGAGCATCCCTTACGGTACACAGATCGCAGTGATACTAGTCACGCTTTTACTTTCTTATGTAACTCTTGTTCTTGGCGAACTGTATCCTAAGCGTATCGCCTTACAACATGCAGAAAAGATTGCTCTTTTTTCAGTGAACCCTATTGTTTTCATTTCAAAGATTTCTGCACCGTTTGTTTGGTTACTCTCTAAATCCGTTACCCTTCTTCTGAAGCTAACAAGACAGCATACCACAACAACCGAAGACGAGTTCTCAGAAGATGAGGTAAAATCCATGCTTGAGGTAGGACAGGAATCCGGCGTTTTAAAAGAAGAAGGGGCCAAAATGATCAACAGTATTTTTGCTTTTGACGATAAGCTGGCCTATGAAGTGATGACACCCAGAACTGATGTATTTACGATTGATATAGACGATCCGGAGGAAGAATACATTGATGAACTGATGGAATTAAGATATTCCCGGATCCCGGTCTACGAAAATGACAGCGATAACATCATCGGAATCTTAAATATTAAGGACTATCTTATTAAGGCCAGAGAATGTGATTACCATGACGTTAATATTCGGCAAATCCTCCGAAAACCATATTTTATTCCGGAAAGTAAAAACATCGATAACCTGTTTCGAGAGCTTCAGGCTTCAAAACAGCATATTGCCATTTTAATTGACGAATATGGGGGCTTTTCGGGTATTGTTACAATGGAAGACCTGATTGAGGAAATTATGGGTGATATCATCGATGAATACGATGAAGCGGAAGAGGAAATGAAACAGCTGGATAAAAACGTATATCTATTGGATGGATTGATTTCATTGGATGATTTGAATGATGAATTGGGGCTGGATTTAGATTCAGATAACTCTGAAACCCTAGGTGGCTTCCTATTAGAGGTTCTCGGTGAAATACCGGAAGAAAACGAAACCGAATATCCTACGGTAGAATATGGGAACTGTACCTTTGAAATTAAAAGCGTTTTGGACAGGCGTATAGAAAAAGTCCGAATGACCATCAATGTGCCCGAAGAAGAGGCGGAAACGGAAGCCTGAGCCGGGGACCTTAAAAATTAAACTACTGATGTAATAAAATCATGTCACAAAACATCCTCCTGAAACCGTTCTATTTATAGAGAGATTTACAAAGGAGGATTTTTTATTGTCTGGAATGCATTAAATATGCCAAATGGGAGCAAATAATTTCCGCTTATGTTATTATATATAATAATTGATGTTATATTTGGTAATCAGAAGGTGGAATGATGGGAAGGTTTCATAAGCAGAAGGATAGCCTGGAAAATCTATTTACATTATACGAGCATCAGATGTATTACTATGCTTTAAAGATTACGTCAGATCCTCACTTGGCTGAGGATATTGTACA
>JAQUJQ010000069.1 GCA_028680875.1 Eubacteriales bacterium | reverse complement strand
TATATGAGATTAATCGGGATGCGGCTACCTTTTTCTATAAATATTTTATAAAAAAACCCAACCCGGGTTACAATTATATGTTAAAGAGGGGACTTGAAATTAATACCCTGCGCAAATTCGGTATTGGATATGTGGATCAGGAATGGAGCACCCTATATAATTATTTTATTAATAAGGGAGAAGATCCGGAACTTTTGCTTTCGTTGGGATTAATATCCAGTTCAAAGGGGAAATACTATGATAAATATAGAAACAGAGTTATGTTTCCCATCATCAATACAAGAGGGAAGGTTATCGGTTTTGGTGGACGAGCTATAGGTGATGAGGTTCCAAAATACCTGAATTCCCCTGAATCTGCTATTTTCCATAAGAAAAATAACCTTTATGGATTAAATTTAACCAGGCAGGATATAAATAGAGAAGATTACGCTATACTTGTAGAAGGATACATGGATGTGATTTCATTATACCAACATGGTATACGGAATGTATCTGCATCGCTTGGGACTGCGTTAACAGAAAACCAGGCCGCAATGTTAAAACGTTATACAGATCATGTGGTATTGGCTTATGACGGAGATCAGGCAGGACAGTCAGCTGCATTGCGTGGTATGGACATCCTATATGCTGCAGGCTGTAAAGTAAAAGTACTGCAACTCAGCGATGGTGCAGATCCGGATGGGTATATCAAGAATAATGGTAAAGAAGCATTCCTTGAATTGGTGAGACAGGCCAGGCCTTTTGTCGATTATAAGCTTTATTTACTTAGGCAAAAAATTAAGATTGACAATACAGAAGGCAGAGTTCGTTTTTTAAAAGAAGCCGCCGAGATATTAAAACAATTAACTCCAATTGAAGCGGATGCTTATATTAAAAAAATTGCAAAACAGACTAAAATTTCTGAAGGAGCCATACGGATGGAAGTTGACGTAAATCGTCACCGGGAATCATCCGGCCCGGTTACTATAAAGGAACCAAGAGAACAGGGTAATCTGTTAGAAAAAAATCTGATTAAGTTAATGGTTGTAAAAAGCAGCTATATTCCTAAGATTGCATCCTACTCAGAGTACTTTAGAAATCCGACTTATTTCAGGATTTATCAGGTTATAAAATCTCTTTATCGAGATGATGAGGAAATTGACATTAAAAAAGTCTGTGATGGTTTAGATGAAGATGAGAACCGAGTGTTAAAGGATATTATTGAAAATATCCATTTGGCAGATAAGGATAATGAAGTGTTTCGTGATTGCATTGCCCACATTGAAGAATCATTGCGAATCAAAAGGGAAGAGGAGATCATAAAATTATTGACAGTATTAAATGATGACAGCGATCGAGATAAAATCTTGGCATTAACAAAAGAGTTAATGGAGATACAAAGTGGGAAGGACAGGGGAGATATAAAGGATGAGTTTTGAAATGGATCAGAATGCAGAAAAGAAGCTGGAATATGTCAGTGAAATCATTGAAAAGGCTAAACGAAAGGGATCCATCTCTTTTCAGGAGATTGCCGACCATTTAGAAAACATTGACATAGATAAAAACCAGCTTGATGATCTTTATGATACACTGATATCAATAGGGATTGAGCTCATATCAGAATCAGATCCCGATGACTTTGAGATCGTAGCTTTGGAAAGCGATGAGGAGGCAGATGAGGAAGTTTCGATAGAAGAGAAAGAAGTCGAAACAGAGACAGCCATTCCAAAAGGAATCGCCGTGGACGATCCGGTGCGAATGTATTTGAAAGAAATTGGAAAAGTCCCCTTGCTTACAGCAGAAGAAGAAATTGATCTGGCACAACGCATGGAACAGGGGGATGAGGAGGCGAAACAAAAGTTGTGTGAAGCCAATCTAAGGTTGGTTGTCAGCATAGCTAAGAGATATGTAGGTAGAGGCATGCTTTTTCTGGATCTGATTCAGGAAGGCAACCTGGGACTGATAAAAGCGGTAGATAAGTTTGACTGGAGGAAGGGTTATAAATTCAGTACATATGCTACCTGGTGGATCAGACAGGCAATTACCAGATCTATAGCAGATCAGGCAAGAACCATAAGGATTCCGGTGCATATGGTAGAAACCATAAATAAGCTGATACGTATTTCCAGACAACTTCTTCAAGAGTATGGAAGAGAACCCACACCGGAAGAAATTGCTATGGAAATGGATATTTCTGAAGAAAAAGTTCTTGAAATCTTAAAAATTGCACAAGAACCTGTTTCATTGGAAACTCCAATCGGAGAAGAGGAGGACAGCCATTTAGGTGACTTTATTCCCGATGATGAAGCCCCCGCACCATCAGAAGCAGCAGCATTTTCCATGTTAAAGGAGCAGTTAGTAGAAGTGTTGGATACACTTACAGAGAGGGAACAAAAAGTTCTAAGGTTACGGTTCGGTTTGGATGATGGAAGAGCCAGAACGCTGGAAGAAGTAGGACGCCGCTTTGATGTTACTCGGGAAAGAATTCGACAGATTGAAGCGAAAGCATTAAGAAAATTACGCCATCCCAGCAGGAGTAAAAAGTTAAAGGATTATCTGGAATAGGAAATAGGATGTTAAAGCTACCCAATCGACTTTTGACAATAGCCGGTTGCATTGAACAAGGAGAAGCCATAGCTGATATAGGCACAGATCATGGTCTGTTGCCTATTTTTCTGTACCAACAGGGAATAAGTTCTAAAATAATACTTAGCGATAATAAGGAAGGCCCGCTAGAAAAAGCAAGGAGAAATCTTTTTACGTATTTACCAGATGAAAATATTGATATTCGATTGGGGAATGGGCTGATTCCCTTGGATTACGGAGAAGTGAATACAGTAATTATTGCCGGAATGGGAGGACGTTTAATTATTGATATCTTAGAAGAAGATCATCAAAAAACACGGAGCTTTGGAAAATATATTCTTCAGCCCAGAAATGCTCAAGATAAGTTGAGAATGTGGCTGTTTCGACATGGATTTACGATAGTTGATGAGCATTTGGTTCGTGAAAGACATCATATTTGTGAAATTATTATAGCTACTACAAATTCTTATACATTTCAAAGACAACATGTAAGTAAGGAACAAATTAAAAGTAAAGAGGCAGAACTTGCTTTTGAAGTCAGTTCACTGTTATTATATAAACAGGATCAATTAGTTAAGGAGTTCCTTGAGAGGAAAATCCTAAAAGAAAAACACATCATCCAGGAAATATTAGTAAAGGGAGGAGGAAAGGATTTAAAAAGAATCATAGAATCTAAAAACCGACTGGAAAAGTTGCAAATATTGTTTGATCAAGCTACAGATAGTGCAGTACAAAAACAGGAGGATTTAAATGGCGATTAGTTTAACAGAACTTGTGTCAGAGCTACGGACCATTGCCCCAAGGGAATTGGAAGAGGATTGGGACAATGGGGGTTTTCAGATTAATATGGGACAAGATATGATGACTAAAATATTAATTTCCCTGGAAATTACCAGTGAAGTTATTAAGGAAGCGGTGAATTTAGGTGTAGATTGCATCATAACCCACCATCCTTTACTTTTTCATAAAATTGATGTAATTGATGCCACTACTATTACCGGAAGCTATATTATTCAACTGATCAGACACGGAATCTCAGTCTATTCGGCCCATACAGCTTTTGACTCTGTCTTTGGAGGGAACAACGATTACATGGCTGATTTGTTGGATTTACAACAGGTAAGGAAACTAAAAGTATGGACGCCTATGGGTAATCGGGATTTAAGCGGCCGTATGGGGACTTTCCATGAAGAACGAACCTTAGCAGAAACCGTAAAATTTGTTGAAAAAGTTCTTGACTTAAAAACTCAAGTTAAAGTTGTGGGTAATCCAAACCAGATGATTAAAACGGTCGGTTTATGTACCGGTGCCGGTGGGGATTCAATTGATGCAGCCATTCGTAACGGTTGTGATTTATTTATTACCGGTGATATCAGTCATCATGAGGCACAGAAGGCAAAGGAAATGGGGCTTTGCCTTATTGATGCAGGCCATTACGGAACAGAACATATATTTGCGGAAAATTTTGCAAGTAAATTAAGAAAGGCATCAGAAGGAAAGGTCGAAATTTTTGAATCGAATATCGTTGCCAATCCTTTTGATTCTATGATATACTAAATACGTGAGTAAGTCAGACAATCGCAGGGATCGGGGAAATCCGATCCCTGAGGAAAGTCCGGGCTCCAAAGGGCAAGGGTGCCAGATAACGTCTGGCGAAGGTGACTTTAGGGAAAGTGCAACAGAAACACACCGCCCACCGGCCATTGGCCGAGGTAAGGTTGAAATGGTGAGGTAAGAGCTCACCGGCGGTATGGTAACATGCCGGCCGTGTAAACCCCACCCGGAGCAAGACCAAGTTAGGGAGGAAATTGCCGAAAGGCACAGTTCCTGAAAGGCGGCTGCCCGTCGCTTCCCGAGAGGTAGGTCGCTTGAGCTTATTGGCGACAATAGGCCTAGAGAGATGATTGTCTAATACAGAACCCGGCTTATAGACTTGCTCACCATACATAAGAAATTGGGGTTCCCAGGAACTCTTTTTTTGTCTGTGAAGAGGAAGAAAAAATGAAATTGATTACTTGGAATGTTAACGGTCTAAGGGCCATTTTGAAAAAAGGATTTTTAGAATTTGTAAAAGAAGAAGCACCAGATTTTCTTTGTTTACAAGAAACAAAGATGCAGGAAGGGCAAGCTCAAGTTCCTTTAAGTGGCTATAGTGAATATTGGAATAGCGCTTTACGTAAGGGTTATTCAGGAACTGCGATTTTTACAAAACATGAGCCTTTATCTGTGAATCTACATTTTGACGGAGAAGGCCACGATGATGAAGGCAGGGCTATAACACTGGAATATGACAGTTTTTATTTAGTTAACGTTTATGTACCAAACTCTCAAGAGAAACTTGCCCGCATCGATTATCGCATGGCCTGGGAGGATGCTTTTCGTCTTTATGTGACGAAACTGGATCAAGAGAAACCGGTTATTATTTGTGGAGATTTAAATGTAGCCCATCAGGAAATTGATTTAAAAAATCCAAAGAGCAACCGAGGAAATGCAGGATTTTCCGATGAAGAACGGCAAAAGTTCTCTGAACTTTTATCTTCCGGTTTCACAGATACCTTTAGATATTTATATCCGGATAAAACGGGAGCCTATACTTGGTGGACCTATCGCTATAATGCCAGAGCTAATAATGCAGGCTGGCGTATAGATTACTTTTTAGTTTCCAACCGTATTAAGCATAAAGTAAACGATGTGATTCTTCGAAGTGATATTTTTGGCAGCGATCACTGCCCTGTTGTAATAGATATGGAGAAATAGTGGTAATATTATTTTACAAGAAAAGGGAACTTTTTTAGAATGATATCGTCATACTATTACATAATAAATAAACACTTAAACTTTAAGGAGGGGATACGGATTGAAACGAATGATTAGTTTTATGATGGTGCTTTGCTTGGTACTAACCATGGCAATGCCGTCCTATGCTGGTGAAAATGATAGCAAAGGGCTGGAGGAGGCTATTTTAGCTGTTAAAAAAGTAGTGGAAATACCGGATGGATTTACAGAGTTTTATTACCATTCTTATGAAAATGATGGAAAAACAGGGAATGGTACAGTGTGGAACTTGTCATGGAGTGATGAAAGCAGGGAAGGATCAATTTATGCAAGTGTAGATTGGAAGGGAAATCTAATCAGTTATGAGAAATATGTTAGGAACGATGAGAAGGGTCTCGCAAAAATAAACAGGGCCCAAGCGGTTCAAATAGCCACCAATTTTTTAGCAAAAGCATGCCCGGGTTTGGCGACAAATATGAGAGAAATAAACAGGGATCAAAATAGTACCTATAGTTATGGGCACTTGATTCAGTATGGTTATTATGTAAATGGTATACCTGCAAATTTTATAAATGTTTTATTGTGCGTGGATAAATATACAGGTGAGATAGCTTCTTATGAAGGTCTTTATCCAGGATTTGAACTGCCGGATTTTCCATTACTTTTGGATGCCATCGATCAGGATACAGCCAAAACTGCGTTTCTGAAGGAAATAGGTATTTCGCTAAAGTATCATTCTTATTATAATTACAGAAATAAATCTTTGTCGGTTTTTCCTACTTACCAAATAGCAAAGAAGCATCAGGTCATTGATGCCATAACGGGGAAGGCGGTAGATCTCTATTACGGAGATGATAGAATGCGGAGCTCTAATATGAAGGAGTTTGCTTCAGATGCAAACGGAATGGGAGCGGAAGACCAGAATCTGACAAAAGAGGAGTTGGCAGCCATCAAGAATCTTGAGGGTTTGTTGACCAAGGAGCAGGCGGCAGAGAGAATTAAGGATCAGGCTTCTGTATTACCGGCTACTTTAGAGGTAAAAGGAGCTACATTGCGACAACATTATATTGAAAAAGAAACTTTTATTTGGGATATCAGTTTTGAAAATGCATATGGGTCTCTAGATGCAAAGACAGGCGAACTTCTATGTTTCAGCTATTACGAGGCGCAAGACAAGGGAAATAGCAATCTCTCAAAGGAAAGTGCAAAAAAAATAGGGGAAGCCTTCTTGAATATAGTAGCTCCAACCAAATTTGCTCAATGTGTATTTGTTGAAGAACAGGATGAATATATTATTTTTAATGGAAAGGAAGAAGAACCATCTAATTATAGTTTTAAATATAATCGAAAAGAAAATGGAATTGAATTTGTCGATAATGGATTATCTGTTACAGTTAATAGAAATACAGGGAAGGTTTATTATTATAGTAATGAATGGTACAATAATTTAGAGTTCCCTTCAGTGGATACAGTTATTTCGAAGAATGAAATGATGGAGACTATGCGGGAAGTTGGAGATTTTCAGCTTGTTTACGAACAGGTCGGGGTGGATGGAGCTGTTAAACCGGTATATACCTTTGTTTCCTCTATACAAAATGCACTCTTTGATCCTTTCAATGGAAACCGAATCGGCTGGAACGGAAAGCCCTATAAAGTGGTAACCAAACCTTTATATACGGATATTGGAGGACATTGGAGCGAGTCAATAGTATTGGAGTTGTTAGACAACGGGTATTATTTAAAAGGAGATTTATTTAAACCTGATCAAAAGATTAAGCAAATTGACTTTTTCCGGTATCTCTTTACACCGGAGATGGATTATTATACTGATGAAGAACTCTATGAAATGCTAAAAAACAGAAAAATTATTAAGGATGGAGAAGAAAAGCCGGATAAAATTATAACCCGGCAGGAAATAGCTAAATACATGATTCGCTATTTGGGTCTTGGATTGGCAGGAGAGCATCCTGAAATTTTTTCAAATCAATTTAAAGATAAAGTTGCGGATGAGTATAAGGGTTATGCTGCACTTTGCTATGGATTGGGGATTATGAA
>JAQUJQ010000068.1 GCA_028680875.1 Eubacteriales bacterium | reverse complement strand
AATAAGCAGATAGTGATTGCAAGGAGTAAAAACCATTGTTTAAGATTTACATAATTAAGTTGGTCTTTCGCATCACTGTATTTTTTACGGTACTCTATATTTATCTGTTTCATTTTTACCTGTTTGAAGTGTTTCTGGACTTTCGACTTGGGCATTTTACTGTACTTAACGTGATATGGGCAATTCTTATGTTGGGAATGGTTATACAGATGGTTCCGGAGGATAAGTATAATCGAATTACAATGGGAAGTCGGAAGCAATTTGCCAGGACCTATATCCCTCCTAAAGATGGTTACGATAAGACGGCTTTGTACGAATACACTTTACGAAATAACATTAAGAGCTGGATTGTATTATTGGTTTGGCTTACCTTTAATGGAATCTTTGCACTACTTTATTTAATGAATATCATCGGTTCCGAGGAACTCATTCTATTATCCATGTTTTTTTATGTAGCTGATTTAATATGTGTAATCTTTTGGTGTCCTTTCCAATCTTTTATTATGAAAAACCGATGTTGTATTAATTGCAGAATCTTTAACTGGGGGCATTTTATGATGTATACGCCTCTTCTATTTATTAAAGGGTTTTATACCTGGAGTTTATTTTTTTTATCCATTTTAGTTTTGGTTCGTTGGGAAATTACCTACGCTTATCATCCATATCGCTTTTGGGAGGGTTCTAACTTAAACCTTCGGTGTGAGAATTGTAAAGATAAAATGTGTAAAATAAAAAAACCTAAACAAATGTTTACCATATAAGGAGGTTTGAGTAAAAATATTAAAGGGTATATAAATATTAAAGGGTATATATTAAAGATTAAGTTAACAGATCAAAAAATAGATAGATTGAGGAGGTACATATGAAAAAGAAAGCGAAGAAGGGTGGAGCCTATTTGGACCAGTTGGAGATGAAAAAATCTGCAAGGAGGAAGAGAGCAGAGAAAAGAGGATTTAAAGCTATTATGGCAATTTCAAAAGCTTTAAGTATCATTGTTTTAGGTTATGTAGTTACAAAGTTAGGAAACGAAGATATAAAATCATAAAATCTACTTAAGCAGCTACAATGGAGTTTAGACGGGAAATAGAATGAAAAAAGTAACTTTATACATTTTTTTAGCCGCATTGTTATTTAGTACAATGGAGGTTACTCTTAAGCTGGGAGGAAATGAGTTGGATTCGTTCCAACTCACATTTTTGCGATTTATGGTGGGAGGGCTGTTGTTGTTACCCTTTGCACTGGCTGAAATTAAACACAAACATACTGCAATAAGTCTAAAGGACTATCTATACTTACTTCTTCTGGGAATTATATGTATTCCGCTGAGTATGTTGCTTTTTCAATTGGGCATAATGAAATCCAATGCATCCACAGCTTCCATAATCATCTGTGTAAATCCCTTGTTTACCATGCTTTTTGCTCATTTTCTAGCTGGTGAGAAAATGACAAGACAAAATGGCATAGGGGTTGTAATCGGACTAATTGGTATTTTATTTATGGTGAATCCATTTAAATTGCAGGAAGGAAATACACCGGAAGGTATCCTACTAGTGCTTGCCGGTGCAATACTTTTTGGTCTTTACAGTGTAATGGGCAAGATTGGTGTGGAAAAGTTGGGAATCATGGCTCAAACCAGCATCAGCTTTATATTTGGCTCTTTGGTTCTTTTAGTAATTTTGCTGGTGACCGGAAGACCGGTTGTTGCGGGAATTTGGCCAAATAATATTTTGCTGGTTTTGTATCTTAGCATCTTTGTAACCGGCCTGGGGTATCTATTTTATTTTTTAGCTATAAAAAAGTCCAATGCAACGACCGGAGCCATTACTTTTTTAGTTAAACCCGCCATTGCCCCCCTACTGGCGGTCGTTATCATAGGAGATGTAATTACAATCAATGGTTATATTGGTATCGCACTGGTACTCATTTCATCCTATATAAATATCACTAAAAAGAATATTTTACATATAACTTTCAAAGAATGAAATTAGTCTAATTGGGTCAAATATGCTATAATAATAAATGAAAGGTAAAGGCCTTCCGATTCTTTATTTGCACAGGAGATTATAAAATGGCAGAACGTTTTTCTTCGAAGGCTCTGGAGGCCAATCTCGCACGGACTCGAGAGACAGTCAACGAGATTCCGGAGG
Source organism: Eubacteriales bacterium (assembly GCA_028680875.1). GTDB lineage: Bacteria > Bacillota > Clostridia > Peptostreptococcales > Anaerovoracaceae > JAQUJQ01. The sequence continues at coordinate 5,496 of JAQUJQ010000068.1, read as the reverse complement.
AGCAAAGGTGGTTTGCAGGGCTATCTAAATCAAAATGGGGAATACACAAACGCACTCAGGATTTTCTTACGGAGTTAAATCATAAGTATCGAAATGATCAATACGTGTTAGAGTCTTTGCATAATATATGTTTGACGGATCTATGGTTTTACAATTCCATTGAGGAGTCGGAAAAAGCTCTTACGGTATTAGTAAACATATTTAAAGAGCTTCTTGAATCAGATATTGAAGAAAGCCAAAGAGAACTACTTACTAAAACATTGATAAAGTTCATGGATCGTCTTGCCACACTTGAAAATTATCCAAAGATTATTATTCACCATTGTATAGATCTTATTAATGAAGATAAGGAAAAGCATGAGCTTTTATATATACGTAACTCGGGTTATTTTAAAACCTATTTGAATAAAATTGCACAAGACCCTGAATTCAGCCAAATACTGGTAGAGTTAACGTCAGATCTTTTGGGGAGGTGCATTGATTACTGGGATAATACATCTAAGGCAGAAGAATGGTTTCAATCGAAACACCAACTCTTTCATTCAATGGACCAGGAGACAATAAAAGATATTGGTAAGCCATTCTTTGACGGACTCAGATCCCGGCTGGAGCAGGTGACGGAATGGGAAGAACTGCATAATTTAATGTTCTATAATGATATTTCCAATTATTTTCGTAGTTTTACCGATAAATTCAGTTCCTATCTGGAAACGATTTATTATATCTATTATCTTTTGCATTTACCCGGGATGACCCATCTGAATGACCATCTTCTTTATGATATGAATAGAAATTTGAGGAATGTGTTCCGGGAACTGGATGAGGAAGACATAACTGATTTTTTAGATACGATTTTGGAGCAGTTTCAAGAACTGCAGGAGGATCATGGGGGAACGGTACTTGATTGTATCATCACCTTGGGCAAAGAAGTTATCAATACAAAAGATCCGAATAACATCTCATATTTTATACAAGGCCTTATTAAATTAGGTTTTAACTATCCGGGAGAGTTGACCCTAAACAGGGACTGGCAGATTCAAGTAAATACAAATCACGTAAAAAATATACGGGTTTGGCTGGAGTTAATCGAATACGCTCCTTCTGCTATGAGGGAACTTCTGGCAGCTCTTATTGTAAATCTGAAGCTTGGTGGAATTTTTATATCAGATACGGACCTCTTTCAAAGAGATGTAACAAAGCTGCTAAATTCGGACATTGGCCCGGTTTACAGGCAAATGAAACAATTGGCCAGAATCTTCCCTATCTATTTTCGGGATATTGGAGCAGAAGGCAAGTTGCGAGAGGTAACAACCGCAATTGATGAATTATCCATGCGAAAGGATAGACTGATCCATTTTCTACGAAAACAAACCCATACGGAAAGCAATAATACACATATCGAACTCACGAAGAAGATTATCGAATATTGGTATAATGGAGACAAAGAGCCATTAAAGGGTTTTGTTCCGGAAGATGTTTTCGACTTGTTGGATACGGAGGATGAGTTATACCTTTATGTTCATGACATTATGACCGATTTGTGCAAAAAACTGGATTATACTCCTGAACAATTTCTGCAAATGGATATGGAGGATCTGGATGAGCCATTGGATACAGTATCTGTAGGAAATGATCGGGATAAAAAGAGGGTATCCTATCTTTTACAAGCTTATTTCCTGTTACTTGAAAAATATTCCCTAGAATCGGAGGATATTCTATCCATGTTGGATAGTTACAGCTTTTTCAATAAAGAGGATCTGGCAATTCTTAAGGAAGACCTGGAAAACAATCGAAAGAAGGAAGCATCGAAGCAAATTTTCCGTTTAATGAACCATCTGAAGGCGATCATTTTAGACCCGAAAGAAAGTGAGGCTTTGGAAAACATCTATTATAAGCGTCATATTGCTGTTGGAATTCCTTCTATGTACGGACAATATATCGAGCCCAAATTTGAAGCTTTGGGTTTGATGTACCGATTGGAAAAAACTGCGTCCAAATTGATGGTTCAGCTGTTGCAGTCGATAAATTCCGAGTATATTACAGCCAAGACCTTCAGACATATCTACGATGTTTTGGTTCTTTTCAAGGAAGGTATGGAGTTGGATGGCATCTATAACCAGGGCTTTAACTCTCACTTGGATATGTTTAAATACAGTCTTGCATCACCAAGCTTTTCGCTGGATCAGTACATCAATATATTTCAATTTATGGCCCAAGATATTAAGAAAATCATCAGTGAGTATTTCTTTGATGTTTATGAAAGGCCTTTAAAAATAGTAATACCTCAGGTCTTTTCAGATCAGATATCTCAATCACAGGGAGGAAGCAGGCAATTCTATCATATGGAATCAGAGAGATTTTTACGTGATAATTTGGCTTCAGCTTTTTTAGTACAGGATCTTGACAACTTTATAACCGACATTATAAGTACATTAAGGAGTATGATTGACAATTATTCCGATGACTTTATTGAAAATATAATGACCTATGATCCGGATTTGACTTTCAGCCTTCTTTATCAAAACACAGTAGAAATGGATAATCCGGTATTTCTCGGGGCCAAGGCCTTTTTCCTAAAAAAGCTGATTGCCTATAAGTTTCCGGTGCCTCCTGGATTTGTCCTTACCACAGAAGTATTTAGACATAAAGAGACGGTAAAAGCCCATCCTTACATGAAACAGGAATTAGACCAGCTCATTGTCAATAATATTGCATCCATTGAACAGGCTACAGGACAGAATTACGGGAATCCCGACAATCCTCTTTTCTTTTCAGTCCGTTCCGGTTCCTCTATTTCTTTGCCCGGTGCAATGAAGACATTTTTGAACGTGGGTATGAATGATGAAATCGCTGAGGCTTTCAGCAGGAAAAAAGGTTATGGATGGACTGCCTGGGACTGCTATAGACGCTTCCTGCAGAGTTGGGGCATGGCTTTTGGTATTGATCGGGATATTTTTGACCAAGTAATTCTTGAACACAAAGAAAAATGCGGAGTAGAATTAAAAATTCAATTTACAAATGAGCAAATGAAAGGAATCGCTTATTCCTATAAAAGAGTACTGGAGGATCATGGGATCCAAATAGAAAGCGATCCTTTCCAACAACTGAAGCAGGCCATACGAAGCGTGTTAGATTCATGGTCGTCTGAGAGCGCAGTATCATATAGAAATCATATGCAAATTGCAGATGAATGGGGGACTGCTGTGCTGGTTCAAAAGATGGTTTTAGGCAATTTATCCACAAGCTCCGGAACCGGGGTGGTGTTTACCAACAGTCCCTTCAACGGATATTCGGGAATCAATCTATACGGTGACTTTGCTCTTTGCAGTCAAGGCGAGGACGTTGTTGCAGGGCTTGTCAATACCCTGCCGATTAGCGAAAAACAACGGAAGAAGCATTACAGTGACTGTAGCTTGTCTCTTGAATCGGGTTTCCCTCATATTTATGCTGAAATTAACCGATATGCAGAACGGCTCATTGAATACTACGGTTTTGTCCACCAGGAAATCGAATTTACTTTTGAATCGGATCGTCCCGAAGATTTATATATTTTACAGATTCGAAATCAAAACTTGAAAAGACAGAAATCGTCCTCCCGTTTCATTCCATCACCTTATGAGATGAAACTTGTGGGTCATGGGATCGGAGTCAGCAGCGGTGCTTTATCCGGTTTATTGGCCTTCGATATGGATGATATGAAACAATTTCAAGAAAAGGATCCAGATGCAAAAATTATATTGGTGAGGCCCGATACAGTCCCTGACGATATCCCGTTGATATTTATTTGTGACGGATTGATTACGGGAAAGGGTGGAGTAACATCTCATGCTGCAGTTACAGCGGCAAGTTTAGGTAAGGTTTGTATCGTAAAATGCAAGGGACTTATTGTTAATGAGTCAGAAAAAATATGTACAATCAATGGCCATGTCTTTAAACCGGGAGATAAAATATCTATAGATGGAACCTTGGGTAATGTATATGAAGGTAGTTATGAAATATTTTATGAATAAAAAACGATAATAGAAACGGTATGGTTAAAAAGGAGAAAGATGGAAATGGACATGAATTTGCAAAACAAGAGAATGCTGGGGATAAATGGTATAGGCCGTATTGGTAAATTAACATTATGGAACAACCTGAATCTAAAGCACTTTGACGGGATTGTTATCAATTCCGGACGAGAATTGGGAAAGAGAATCGAGGATATCATTCAATATCTGACTACGGATTCTACATATGGAACTGTTGACAGATTTTTGTATGGGTATACAGGAAAATCCTGCAATGTAAAAATATTGGATAGGTCGGAATGTTTGTTCGAAATGGACGGAATACCCGTTAAAGTATTGAAAAAGGTCAGGAATCCAAGGGAAATAGGATGGGCAAAAGAGGGTGTACGGATCGTTGTGGATTGCACCGGTGTGTTTTTAGATCCTACACTTCCGGCGGACCATCCTAAAGGGAGTTTGAGAGGGCACCTGGAAGCAGGGGCTGAGAAAGTAATATTAAGTGCTCCGTTTAAGATTAAAGATTCTTCACGTAAGATGCCTGAGGACAGTGCCATGTTTGTTTATGGAGTGAATCATTCTGCCTATGATCCGATGAGGCACCATATTATTTCTTCAGCAAGCTGTACTACAACAGGATTGGCTCATATGGTAAAACCCTTACTGGATACAGAAGAAACAGCAAAGATCGTTACGGCGTCCATGACTACCGTTCATGCTGCAACAAATAATCAGAGTATATTAGATGCACCACCTAAGGCGGGAAGTAAAGATTTACGCAGGAACCGGTCTGTTTTCAATAATATCATTCCAACTTCAACCGGGGCAGCCATAGCTTTGGAGGAAATTCTGCCGGAAATAAAAAAGGTAGGCTTTATGGCAGATTCGATTCGTGTGCCAACCAGCACGGTGTCCCTCATTTCATTGAACCTGACTTTACGTACCGATCTGACAGAGAGCGGCGAATCGGTTATCAACCAGAACTTCATCAATGATATCTATCGAAAAGCAGCTGCAGGCGCACAAAAAGGTTTATTGGTTTTCAGTGAAAAGCAGAATGTATCTACAGATTTGATGGGAAGTCAGGCAGCCATAGTAATTGAGGGCCTGGAAAACCATACAAGAACCGGTTTCTTATCCTTAGATGCGGAAACCTTGCAGCGATTTGGAACTGAAACAGCTCAGGATATTAATTTACCTGTGACACACGCAAAGATCTTTGGATGGTATGACAATGAATTCGGTTGTTATGTAAATTGTATGGGGAAATTGACTAAATACATTGATAAGAATCTGATTTAATAATAATATTGTTTAAAACTAAGGGACGGTTCTTTCGCTGCTCGAAAGAACCGTTTTTTGTTCAGTAGGAAATATCGTTCCTAAAACAGGAACGAAAAAGAGACCTGAGACGGTCTGCTAGGAAAAAAGTGTACAGGAACCAAGAGCCGGATTAGAATGAGAAGTCATCTTCATCGGGATCTTTAGG
>JAQUJQ010000067.1 GCA_028680875.1 Eubacteriales bacterium | reverse complement strand
CTGCTGTTTGGGAAGAGGCATTCATTCTTGTTGCTCTGATTTTACTTCTTTGGAGGCGGTCACTAAGACAGACCGATGCGTTAGGTAGAGAAACCCCATTAGATGGATATATGCTTTTATTTATGGCAGTGGGATTGTTTCTTATGTCCATGATAAGTCCAAACCCTGTTGTGGCTTTTGCCGGTTACCGGGCTGTTGTAGAATATATGATATGGTTCTTTATCCTGATTCGCTTAGTGGAGGATAATCGGGATTTTAAGGTGATCTATTATACCTTTCTTGGTATGGGGGCTCTGTTATGCCTGCATGGTGTCTATCAATATGTGATAGCTGTTCCAATTCCGGCCAGTTGGGTTACCCAGACGGAGATGGGAGTTCGTACCAGGGTGTTTTCTCTTACAGGAAGCCCCAACATTTTCGGATCTTTAATTGTTATGATTGCACCCATGGCTGCAGGGATGATTTATTATTGTAAAAAGCTTTGGGAAAAGATCTTCTTCTTTTGTATAACCGGTATGATGTGCCTTTGTCTACTCTTTACTTTTTCCAGAGGAGCCTGGGTAGGTATCGTGGTATCAGTGATAATCTTTTCTCTATATATGGATCGCCGCCTGCTGGGATTGATGGGAGGAGCTATTGCAGCTGTATTGGTATTTATCCCTTCCATTACTTCACGACTGACCTATCTTTTTACCAGCGATTATGCAGAGGCCTCGGCTATCGGTGGCCGGGCACTGCGTTGGGAAACCGGCAGGTTGCTGCTTTCAGAAAACAATCCCTGGCTCGGATTTGGTTTAGGCCGTTTTGGCGGAGCCGTTGCAATGAATAATAAGATATTGGATGAGACCGAGGAATTCAGCTATTTTTATATGGACAATTACTACCTTAAGACCATGGTGGAAATGGGTTATCTGGGTATCATCTTTTATATTCTTCTGCTGACCGGATTGTTGATTTGGGGTGTACGGGCCATTTACCGCAGTGGATTGGGTTATGAAGTGGTTTCCGTTGAAAGCCGGGTTAAACAAAAAGACCCGTTGGTACGGGTTATAGGAAATCCAAAGGCTTTAGCTGTAGGTATCTTTAGCGGACTTTGTGGAGTATTGGTGCATTGTTATTTTGAAAATATATTTGAAGAGCCTTATATGATGGCCTACTTTTGGGGAATGGCAGCCATGCTAATGTATTTGGGTTTCTTTAAAAGCGAAAGAGACGGTTCTTTTTGCTCTTTATTTGCTTCCTAGGAGGTAGCAGTGAAATCCTGCAGCTTTAGCGTCTTCAGTAGATATAAAGTTTCGGGTATCCAAGAAATTTTTGTGGTCCATTAATTTCCCAAGCTCTGCGAAAGGCAGGTTTTTAAACTGATCATGGTGGACACCCAGGATCAAAAGATCACTTCCCGTTACTGCTTCCTGTAGGTCATTGCTGATGCCTTCATTATTTTTAACATAGGGATCAAAGGCATTTACGCTTATACCTTCTTTTTTTAGGATCTCTATTAAATGAAGGATGGGACTTTCTCTCATATCATCAACGTTGGGTTTGTAAGTGACCCCCAGAATAGTTACCTGCGGGTTCGGGATTCCGGTTAAAATATTCAGGATCCTTGAAGCTACATGGAAAGGCATGGAGTCGTTAGTGTAACGAGATAAATTAATGATTTGAGCCGTCTTTGGCTGTTTCTCTACGATGAACCAAGGGTCTACGGCAATGCAATGGCCACCCACTCCCGGACCGGGTTGGTGAATGTTTACACGGGGATGTTTATTGCATAGAGCGATGGCCTCCCACACATTGACATCCATGTTTTCGCAGATTTTGGCCAATTCATTGGCAAAAGCGATATTCACATCCCGATAGGTATTTTCCGCCAGTTTGCATAATTCAGCAGTGCGGGTGTCGGTCAGATAGATTTCTCCTTTTACAAAGGATTTATAGAGGAGGGCAATTTTTTCGGCAGAAACGGGGTTTATCCCTCCGGCAATACGGCTATTGTTGACTAATTCTTGTAAAATTTGACCGGGGATAACCCGCTCGGGAGAGTGTCCCACATAGAGTTCTTCACCAATGTGAAGGCCTGATGTTTCCAGTATGGGAATCATTAGTTGATCCACAGTACCTACCGGTGAAGTGGATTCCAAAACGATAATATCGCCGGCTTTTAAATAAGGAACAATATTTTCCGTTGATGCGATGACATAAGACATGTCCGCTTTCTTGTCAGCTGTAATGGGGGTGGGAACGGCAATGATAAAGGCATCTGCCTCCTCCGGAACTGAGGAACCACAAAGAGCCCCATCTTCAACAACTTGACGGACTAGTCGGTCTAAGCCCTTTTCCTCAATTGTGATTTTTCCTTGGTTTAGGGCTTCAACAATTTTAGGGTTTCGATCTACTCCTACCACTTGATTCCCACTGGCTGCAAACATGGCAGCGGTAGGAAGACCGATATAACCCAAGCCAATTACACAAATTTTCATTAATTTTTCTCCATTTATAAAAAGTAATAGGCGATACAAACCGCCGTTTTTAAAGGTTATTACATGTTTTAAAGTAGATAAATAATAGCATAAATATATAAAGATGTAAAGGAAAGATAAGAGGATGAATACAGCAAAGAGAATTGAGATACTTGGAATACCGGTAGATATGGTTAGTATGGCGCAGGCTGTGGAAATTCTTGGGGGATTAATGAAATCAATGGGCTGCAGTCTGATTGTGACTCCGAATTCGGAAATCATTGTCAATGCCGGTAAGGATCCTAAACTAAAAGAAATAATCACTTCTGCGGATTTGGTCATCCCTGATGGGATTGGTTTGGTGTACGCTTCAAAAATTCTCGGTTGCCCTTTAACGGAACGGGTTACAGGGATTGATTTTCTCAATTGGATTTTAGATTGGCTTGAGCAAAACGGGAAGTCAATATACCTTTTGGGAAGTAAACCCGGAATTGACGGTAATCCCGGGATTGCTGACCTGGCTGCAAAGCGAATGAAAGAAACCTATCCCGGATTATCGGTAGCCGGTACTCATCATGGTTACTTTTCGGAGTCTGAGGAAGTCGGAATAGTAGAGAAAATCAATCAGTCCGGAGCCGATTTTCTCTGCGTTGCCCTTGGAGCCCCTAAGCAGGAGAAATTTATCGCTCGTTATCAAAAATCGCTAAATGCGAAGGCGGCTATAGGTGTGGGAGGAAGCTTAGATGTATGGGCAGGTACCGCCAAACGAGCACCGGAATTTTATCAGAAGCACGGATTGGAATGGCTTTATCGGTTTGCCCGGGAACCCAGCCGTTATAGGAGAATTACAGCACTTCCTCTGTTTATGATAAAAGTTTTGATAACTCGAGGAAGGTAAAAGGAATAAAAAGGGACGGTTTGTTCTGTTTTTTTAAAACAAAAAGAACCGTCTCTTTTGTTTTGCATATATTAAACCAAAGGTAAGCCTTAAAATATAAAAATAAGAAATGGAGTATTATTATGGCGATTAAAATATTTATTGATCAGGGGCATAATCCTGTGGATCCGGATGCCGGAGTAGAAGTAAACGGAGTAAAAGAGCAAGATATAAATTATGAGGTAGGTGTAAGATTAGCCAGACTTCTTAATAACAATCCGGATTTTGAAGCAAGATTATCAAGGAATTTCCCAACAACACAGTTGGGAACAAGTGTTGTTACCAGTCTTCAGGCCAGAGTATATGCTGCCAATACCTGGAGTGCAGATCAATTTATAAGCTTACATTGTAATTTTAGCGATAATACGGAGATTAGCGGCAGTGAAGCTTATGTATTTGATAAGAATAGTGCCGGTTACTATATGGGGGTATCTATTCTGCAAGGTCTCCATTATATGACCGAGTTACCTAATAGGGGTGTATTTGTTGATAAAAATATATATCAGCTATATGCCACCACCATGCCTGCTGTATTGTTGGAAATGGGGTATCTGAGCAATCCGACAGATTTTGAGTTACTAACAACGCAACCTTATAGTTTTGCATCGGGTATTTATTATGGGATACTCTATTATTATGGGTTAATATAAAAAATGGAAGACAAGGGGACGTTTAGACTGTCTTGCCGGCAAGACAGTCTAAACGTCCCCTTGTCTTATTCACCAAGATTACTGTATAATAAGAAGAGCAAAAGTAGAGTGATATAGAGTATGAAAATAAAAAATAATTACGAGGCAGTTATTAATCTGCCATCAAATAAATTTTCAATTATGTTAAAGAGCATATTAGTCGGCCTTTTGACCGGCATTTTAATTAGTGCATATCGTTTCGTCCTGGTTTATGCCGGAGAGATTTCGTTGAAACTATATAGCTGGCTTGGAAACCATATCGAAGCGTCTCCTATCGCTCTTTTGGTACTGGTTGCCGGTGGTCTTCTCATTGGTTTTTTAGTATCCCGTTATAACATGATCAGCGGCAGTGGAATTCCACAGGTTAAAGGCATCATGATGGGATATTTCAATAATAATTGGCTCAGTACATTATTGGCTAAATTCTTTGGGGGTGCATTATGCATCCTTGCAGGCTTATCTTTAGGCAGAGAAGGTCCATCGATACAATTGGGATCTTGTATAGCCCAGGGGGTGGGGAATAAACTGGCATCTACACGTACAGAGAAAAAAATACTTATAGCCAGCGGCGCCGGTGCCGGTTTAGCAGCAGCCTTTAATGCTCCGTTAGCTGGAGCCATGTTTGCTTTAGAAGAAATATTTCGGTATTTTTCTCCTGTAATTCTACTATCCACTTTGGTATCTGCGATTGCTGCTGACTTTGTTTCAAAGATAGTCTTCGGCATGAACCCGGTTTTTCAATTTGGAGAGTTGAATGTTATACCTCTTGAATCATATTGGATTTTCTTTATTCTCGGGGTAATTTTAGGTGTTTTTGGAGCCTTCCATAATTATATTTTACTTTCTATTCAAAAACTTTATAAAAGAATAAATATAATAGTTCGACCTGTGATCCCTTTTTTAATGGCAGGAGTCTTAGGCCTTTACTTCCCCTTAGTTACGGGCAGCGGACATCCTATCATTGATGAATTGGGAGTTTCGGCAAGCATTTCATTTCTTTTTACTTTGTTAATTATAAAATTTCTCTTTTCAATGATCAGCTTCGGCTCCGGTGCACCCGGCGGAATCTTTTTCCCTTTACTAATGACAGGAGCGATCATCGGTGGGATTTTTGGCCATGTCACCGTAGATTTTATTGGCTACGAGGTGGGATATATTAACAATTTTATTATATTAGCTATGGCCGGTTTTTTTACCGCTATTGTAAGAGCGCCCATCACGGGAGTGATCCTACTGGTTGAGATGACCGGGTCTTTTAGCCACCTGCTTCCTTTAACGGTAGTTTCCGTTACTTCCTACGTCATTGCAGATCTTATGAAAAGCGCTCCGATTTACGAATCTCTTTTGGAAAACCTGATAAAAGGCAGAAAGGCAGAAAAAGCCCGGCAAGATGACGGAAAGAAAATTACTTTGGAAATGATCGTTCATCACGGCTCACAAATAGAAAACAAGCAGATCAAGGAAATTGATTTTCCTGCAAGCTGTCTTTTGATTGCAGTAAGAAGAAGAGGGAAGGATATTATCCCCCGGGGAAATACACGGATCTTGGCAGAGGATTATTTAGTAATTCTCACCGATTTGGCTGAAGAAGCAAAGACTAGAAAATATATTGCAGAGCTTATAGGCAAAAAGGGAAATGGCAACTGTACTGATAGAGGTAAGTCAACATGATGAAAACATCTTATCTGATAAAAAGATTTATACCGTATTTTAAAAAATATCTGTGGATTTTGTGGTTGGACTTGTTTTGTGCTGCACTGACTACAGTTTGCGAGCTGGTGCTTCCATTGATTATCCGTTATATAACCGACATGGGTATGAATAATATAGAAGCCCTTACAATAAGGACTATTCTTTCACTTGGAGCTTTTTATATGGCTTTACGGTTAATTGATGTGGTTGCAAATTATTTTATGGCTAACGTAGGACACATGATGGGAGCTAAGATTGAAACAGATATGAGAAAAGATCTGTTTGCCCATCTTCAGGATTTATCCTACTCCTACTATGATAATATGAAAATCGGCCAGATCATGGCACGTATCACCAGCGACTTATTTGATGTGACCGAGTTTGCCCATCACTGCCCTGAGGAATGCTTCATTGCAGCACTCAAGATCGGGGTGGCATTTGGAATATTGGCAAATACAGATATAGGATTGACATTAATTATTTTTTCTCTGATTCCGATCATGTTAGTATCTGCTTTATCCTTTAACACAAAGATGCGGAGGGCTTTTAAAAAATCAAGAAATCAAATCGGAGAACTTAATGCTCAGGTTGAGGACAGCTTGTTAGGTGTGAGGGTAGTCAAATCCTTTGCGAATGAAGATGTGGAGGAAGAGAAGTTTCGTAAGGGAAACGAAGGTTTTCTGAAAATAAAAAAAGAGGCCTACCGGTATATGGCCGGCTTTCACAGTACCATTCGATTTTTTGATGGACTTATGTATATTGCTGTTGTGATTGTAGGTGCGATTTTTATGGTCTATGGACGTATCTCCCCGTCGGATTTAATCGTCTATTTACTCTATATTTCCATGCTGCTTACATCTATACGCCGTATAGTAGAATTCACAGAGCAGTTTCAAAGAGGGATGACAGGTATAGAACGGTTTTTTGAAATAATGGATACACCGGTAGAAATTAACGATGCAAAGGATGCAGTGCCTCTGGGTGAAGTAATAGGTGAGATCCGATTTGATAATGTGAGTTTCAGGTATTCAGACAATAATAAAAATGTCCTTTCCAATATCGATCTTTTGGTTAAAGCCGGGGAAAACGTCGCATTGGTTGGGCCGTCCGGAAGCGGAAAAACAACTCTTTGCAACCTGATACCTCGCTTTTATGATGTTACTTCCGGTAAAATTCTGATTGACGGAAAGGATATTAAGGATGTTACAATCCAATCCCTTCGTTCCCAAATCGGTATGGTACAGCAGGATATTTATCTGTTCTCAGGAACGGTATTCGAAAACATTCAGTATGGAAGACCGGGAGCGTTAAAGGAGGAAGTTGTTGAGGCTGCCAAGAAAGCCGGTGCACATAATTTTATCATGGAGTTGTCCGATGGCTATGATACTTACGTAGGGGAACGGGGAATTAAGTTATCCGGCGGGCAGAAGCAACGTATCAGCATCGCCAGAGTATTTTTGAAAAATCCGCCTATCCTGATATTGGATGAGGCCACTTCTGCTTTAGACAATGAGAGCGAATTTATTGTACAGAAATCTTTGGAAACTTTGGCGGCAGGGAGGACCACTTTTACTATAGCTCACCGCCTCACCACCATCAAGCATGCCACAATCATCCTTGTGCTTACAGAAAATGGAATAGAAGAACAGGGTACTCACGAAGAACTTCTTAAAAAGCAGGGGGTATACTCTAATCTTTATCGGATGTATCGTCATTAATAAATCAACAGGAGGCAAAGAATGGTAAATTTGGAAAACGATTGGGATGATTTGCTGGCAGGTGAATTCACAAAAGAGTATTACATAACATTACGTAAATTTTTAATACAGGAGTATAAGACACAAATTATCTATCCGTCTATGTACGATATCTTCAATGCTTTGAAATATACAGC
>JAQUJQ010000066.1:3468-7758 GCA_028680875.1 Eubacteriales bacterium | reverse complement strand
ATATTCACACAAAGAGGCAGGCTTTATTTGGGACAGTAGGATTAGGAATAATCATTTTCCTGGATGATTACTTAAACAATTTAGCTGTAGGGACTACAATGAAGGGGATTACTGACAGATTGGGAATCCCAAGAACCCAATTAGCCTATACGGTAAATAGCGTAGCAGCGCCTATCTGCATACTTGTACCGTTATCTTCCTGGGCTGTTTACTTTGGAGCCTTACTGGAAAATGAAGGTATTGTCGGTGCGAATGGTACAGGTCTCAGTGCCTACATTTCGGCAATTCCGATTACGTTCTATGGTTGGTTAGCCCTTGTTGTTGTTATACTTCAGATTTTAGGTGTGATTCCTAAGATGGGGTTAATTAAAAAGGATACAATTCGTGCAGAGTTAAACGGTGAGGTCTTTCCGGAAGGTACGGATCTATCTTTGATTCAATCAGTTAAGGGCTATGAAATTGAAGATACTCACAAAGCATCCCCCTGGTCATTCATAATACCATTAATAGTAATGATTGGGGTTACCCTATACAGTGAGACGGATGTTTTGACCGGTGCTTTTGCCGGTGTCGTAGTTGCTTTTATTCTATATGCAGTACAAAAGAGACTTTCGATAAAAGAACTTCTGACTTGTTGCTTTGATGGAGTAATAAGTATGGGTTTTGTTATGATACTTTGTGTTCTTGCTTTTGCTGTTCAAGCAGTGAATGGGGATTTGATGCTGGCAGAGTATATTATTGATATAACATTGCCTATAATGAAGGGCGCATTCTTGCCTGCAGCGGTATTTATTGTATGCGCAATTTATGCATATGCAACCGGGTGTTTCTGGGATTTGGCGGCCATTATTCTTCCGATTGTTGTACCTCTTGCCCTGGCTATGGGAGTTGATCCTCTCTTAGCTTCTGCCGCTGTGTTTTCCGGTGCAGCTTTTGGCAGTAATACCTGTCTTTATGGTGATGGAGTAATATTGTGTTCACAAGGTTGCCAGATTAAGGCTATTGATTTGATGATGGCTACTTTGCCTTATGCCTTGATTGCCGGCGGCGGTTCAGTAATACTATATCTTATTGCCGGTTTCATAATGTAACGAGGAGGATGAAAATGACAGATAGTTTAATTTTAAAGAGTTTGTTTCGGCTTGATAATGCATTTGGTGTATCGGGAGACGAGGAGGAAGTAGCACAAATTCTAAAAGATGAAATGAAAGGGCTTTATGATGAATACATAGAAGATCCTTTGGGGAACCAGTTTTTTATTAAATATGGAAGGGATAGAAATAAGCGGGTATTGATTTCGGCTCATATGGATGAAATTGGATTTATAATTAATTACATAGAGGAAAATGGCTTGGTTAGGTTTCTGCCTGTTGGCTATCATGATGATCGAACTGCTATGAGCCATGACATGGTTATCAAGACAGAAAGCGGGAGAAAGGTATATGGTGTAACAGGCTCTAAGCCGGCTCATATCATGACGGACGAAGACCATGAAAAGGTAATTAAGATTGACGAACTGTATGTGGATTTAGGCACAAATAGCCGGGAAGAAACATTGGATTTGGGGGTACAGGTGGGTGACTACATGGGTTTCGACAGACAAGGATTTCTTCTTAATGGGGGGAAGTACTATACGGGAAAATCAGTAGATAATCGATCCGGCTGTGCTGCTATGGTAGAAATTATGAGACGTATTAAAGATCTGGATATAGAGCCTACGGTATGTATGGTTGGATCAGTAATGGAAGAGGTTGGTATGCGAGCCGGAGGTCCGATGATCAATCGGTTTAAGCCGGAATTGATGATTGCCCTGGATGTTACGCTAACCGGAGGAACCCCCGGGGTTGAGGAACGACAATGTTCTGAGATTATGGGTGGCGGCCCCGGAATAAAGTATTATGACTGGGATCCAATTTTGGGGGCCACAGGAAATAATGTACCCAGGAGGTTAACAAGAAAACTGGTTTCAACTGCAGAAAAATATAGTATTCCTTTTCAAAGAGAGGTTATGACCGGTGGTGGCACCGATGCCTGGTCTGCATCGATGGCCGGAGAAGGCGTTCTTGCAGGAGGGGTATGTATTCCCCAAAGGTATATGCATACTCCTGTTGGGACTATACACTTAGACGACCTCGAGAATACCGTGAATCTCATGGTAAAATTCCTGGAGGACTATGAATCTTTATAGGCAAAAGAATAATATCTGTTATTGTTGGGGAAATTTAATGTTATAATAGGATAAAAATGGAGTAACGACGAAACGGAGAAAAAATGTTTTGATAAACAATTTTATACAAATCCGGAATCGATTAAAAAGCCAAGCTACGTTTTCTGTAATTAGTGTAGCGGCAGCCCAAGATGAACAGGTAATAAAGACGATTAAAGCTGCTTATGAAGAGGGGTTGGCAAAGGCTATTTTAGTAGGAGACAGGAATAGGATACAAGAGATAATAGATAAAATCGCCTTTCCTTATACTGTTGAAGTGATCCATGAGCCGGATGACAAGGAGGCTGCTCACAGGGCAGTCTCCTTGGTTAACAGCGGATGTGCAGATATTTTAATGAAAGGATTGATTAACAGCAGTGATTTCTTGCATGCTGTTTTACAAGGAGAGAAGGAAGCCGGAAGAAAGGGTTTTCTGAGTCATTTGGCGGTCTTTCAGATACCGGGAGAGAAAAAACTGGTTTTTCACAGTGACGGAGGGATGAACATTGCTCCCGATTTATACGCTAAAAAGCAGATTCTTATTAATGGCATAGAGGCTTTGCACAAAATGGAGATTCTTCTTCCTAAAGTTGCTATTCTCACAGCAAATGAAACAATTAATCCCAAAATGCAGGCTACCTTAGATGCCGCAAGGCTTATGGAGATGTATCAAAATGGTGAATTGCCTGACTGTATTCTAGAAGGTCCTATTACCATGGACGTGGCTTTATGTCGGGAGGCTGCTCAACGTAAGGGTATACAAAGTCAGATTAGTGAAGATGTGGATTTATTCATTATGCCCAACATTGAAGCGGGTAATATCGCAGGAAAAGCACTAGTATTATATGGAGGCGCCAAGATGGCAGGAATGGTTCTAGGGACCCATTATCCTATTGTCCTGACATCCAGAGCAGAAAATACAGAGGGAAAACGAAATTCACTTATTCTTGCCTGTTATGTTGGCAGGAAGGAGAAATCTCATGACGTATAAGATTCTATCCGTTAATCCGGGTTCTACCAGTACGAAAATTGCATTGTATGAGGATGAAAGGGAACTTTTTTTTGCCAATATTACTCATAGTACAAAAGTAATTGCAGGATATGAGAAAATCAGAGAACAGCTGGATTTTCGACTGAATGGAGTAAGGAATAAATTAGAAGAAAAATCGGTGGACTATCACAAGCTTTCAGCAGTAGTGGGAAGGGGAGGAATGTTACCTCCTGTTCGTGGAGGCGGTTATCGGGTCAATGAAGCCATGAGAAATCTTTTTATGGGGGATCAATTGGTTGACCATGCATCAAATCTGGGAGGATTGATCGCTTACGACATAGCCCGGCCATTGGGAATCCCGGCTTACATCTATGATGCGGTTTCTTCTGATGAATTAAGTGATTGGGCCCGTATCACAGGGATACCTGAAATCAATCGACAAAGTTTTTGCCATGTATTGAACAGTAAGGCTATGGGTAGGAAATACGCAAAAAAAAGAGGAGGAAAGTATGAGGACTATAATCTGCTTATTGCGCATTTAGGTGGAGGTATTTCCATCAGTGCTCATCAGAAGGGGAAGATAGTGGATGTGGTCAGCGATGACGGTGGACCTTTTTCACCGGAAAGATCGGGCAGCGTCCCTTTGGGTTATATTATAAATCTATGTTATTCCGGATTATATTCAAAGAAGGAAATCATGAAAAAGATCCGGGGAGGAGGGGGGTTGAAAGCCCACCTTGGTACCTCTGATTGTCAAGAGGTGGAGGAAATGATAGCCTTGGGTGACAGCTATGCGGAACTGATTTATCAGGCTATGGGATATCAAATTGCAAAAGGAATCGGAAATATTTGCACTGTTTTTGATGGGTCTATTGATGCTATTATTCTTACCGGAGGCATAGCTTATTCCTCCATGATAACTTCTATGATTCGACAGAGGGTTGAGTTTATCGCACCGGTAGTAATTATGCCCGGCGAAAACGAAATGGAATCTTTAACCTTGGGAGCATTGCGCATACTGAGGGGAGAAGAAAAAGCAAGGGAATTATAGATAACTTGTTCAAAAAAAGATTGAAATGTTAGCACATATAGG
>JAQUJQ010000066.1:0-3368 GCA_028680875.1 Eubacteriales bacterium | reverse complement strand
TAAACGTCCCCTTGTCTTTCGAATAGGAAAAAAATACTGATTGTATTTTCTATAGCATTACAGAAACTATAGTATGAATTATTTTTATGAAAACACCCAAGTTTTTTTAATTGGGGCTTTATTATATAATGGCACAGAAGTATTATTCCGAGGTTTTACTCATTGGACTATGTTTTTGGCAGGGGGATTGTGTGTTACCGCTCTGTACAATGTTTTTTTACGTTTACAAAATATAGCTCTATGGAAAAAATGCCTTATCGGAACAATAGTAATCACAATTGTAGAATTTTTGTTTGGTTGTGTTGTTAATCTTGTATTAAAATGGGATGTCTGGGATTATTCGGGGCATCCTTTTCATCTTTGGGGCCAAGTTTGTCTCTTATTTACTGTGTTTTGGTTTGTTCTCTCTGCACCTTTAGTTTGGTTAACAAAACATCTACAAAAAATTACAAGAGATGAATTTTATATTTAATCTTAATTGATCATCAAGAATGTCATGCTCTATATTTAACTTGAAAAACATCAGGTTCGATGACATAATAGACTTATAACAAAATTCAGAATAGTACGTAGACTTGGGAGTGACAATGAACATCAAGGAAATTGCAAGGAAAGCGAATGTATCTGTTGCTACTGTTTCACGGGTATTAAATCATCCGGAGAACGTGGCACCAAAAACCAAAGAGAGAGTTTTGGGTATTATTAATGAATTGGGATATAAACCCAATTGGTTTGCAAGAGGATTAAATTTCAACAAGACCAACACCATTGGTTTGCTTATACCCAATATATTGAATCCTGCTTATGTAGAAATTGCAAAAGGGGCGGAAGACGTTGCTAATCGAAAGGGCTATACAACCTTACTCTGCATTACTGAGGGAGAGGTTAAAAAAGAAAGAAAATATATTCAAACTCTGATTGATCGAAGGATTGACGGAGTAATTCTTGTATCCTCACTATTGGAAGATGAAGATGTTAAAGAAATGAAGAAACAGGGAATCGCAGTGGTGCTGATCGGAGAGAACAAAGGAAATTCCAAGGAACCCATCGTTCGTATCGATTGTTATGCTGCAGCATTTATGGCGGTTAATCACTTGTTGGAATGTGGCCATACCCAAATCGCCATGATTTACGGTCGAGTTCCGGAAATGGAAAATAAAAATAAGATAGAAGGATATGAACAGGCACTATTAGAGGCAGGCATTTTAAAAAATGAGGACTACCTTATCAAAGAAGAGAATACCATAGAAGGAGGATATGTTGCGGCGAGAAAGCTTCTTGGACTATGGAAAATGCCTCGGGCAATTTTTACCACATCAGATCTCTTGGCTTTTGGTGTTATAGATGCAATCCGGGATGCGGATTTGACCATCCCTGATGAAATAGCGGTGATGGGTTTTGATAACATAAGAATGTCTAATCTCATGGAACCCAAACTTACTACTGTAGCCTTACCTCTCCATCGAATGGGACTTTCCGGGGCCCGACTGCTTCTGGATGTTATCGAAAGCAAAAATGATGGAGAGATGATGGCTATGCGGGAAATTGTTTTGCAATCTAAGCTAAAAATACGAAAATCCTGCGGGCATAAAGAGAGAATAAGTGAAATCTTCTAGGAGGGGAATAGGATGAAGACGAATTTTTTAGGATTACAACTTAAAAATCCGGTTATTGTGGCAGCGGGTCCGTGGAATAGAGACGGTGAGGGTATTCGAAGAAGTATAGCTAGCGGAGCCGGGGCCGTTATAACTGAGACCATTGTCAGCGAGCCGGTTTTGGATGCGATGCCGCGGATTGCCTATAATGGTTTAGGTGCGCAGAATATACGCCTTTATAGTGATGTGCAAATTGAAGGCTGGGAGCAGGAGATAGATATTGCAAAAAGCAAAGGAGGCGTTATTATCGCAAGCGTTTCAGCTCATACCCCTTCCGAACTTGCTTATTTGGCAGTAAAGATGGAAAAATATGGAGCCGATGGAATAGAACTGGGCATTTCTACTCCAATGGGCGGGGAGTTGGAATTGATTGCTTCTGACTCAGAAAAAGTTTATAACATGACGCGTTGTGTAGTTGAAAACGTGAAAATACCTGTGATGGTTAAACTTTCTCAAAATGCTACCAACATTCCCAAAGTTGTGAAGGAAATCAAACGAGCTGGTGGATCAGGTGTTTCTGCTATTAACTCAATTCGTTGTATTTTGGGTGTAGACATTGAAAACAGGGCACCTTTTTTACCGACTTATGGCGGTTATTCAGGAGCTCCGATTAAACCTTTGGGATTAGCATCCGTAGCTACCTTGGCCCAAACAGTAGACATCCCTATATGCGGAATAGGTGGCATTGAAAGCTATCAAGATGCATTAGAATATATTCTTTTGGGTGCATCAGCCGTTCAGGTGGGTACTGCTCTCATGATTCACGGACGCTCTAGGATTACGGAAATAGTAGAAGGTTTAGAACGTTGGGGAGTTGAAAATAAAGTAAAAGATGTAAAAGAGATTAAAGGAGAGGCCTTATCAAAACTTAAATCCTTTGAAGAGATTAAAATTGCCCCTCTCTACTGTCAATCCAAGTCTATATCATGCACCGACGGCTGCAACAAATGTATTGAGGGATGTATGTATGGAGCTATTCAAAGGAAAGATGTCAACGATATTATTGTAAATAAAAATCTTTGTACAGGGTGCGGTCTATGTACTTTTCTTTGCGAGCCTAAAAAACTGTTTCTTGATTGGTAAAACTCAATTTTATCGGACTATTTATTATGACTAATTATTCTAATATTCTATAATTTCTTACATTTCTCTTGCAAAAATACTGGGAGGTGATAAAATAGAAATGTAACTGGTTTCATCGCTTGATGGTTATTGAAAAGGAGGGATGCTTATGATTAGTAGTGAAATTTACGAGAAAGTAAATTCACTAGCTAAAGAGTATAGGCCCGAGGCAATCAAATTTATTCAGAAGTTGATAAAGACCCCATCTAACAGTGGGGAAGAATTTAAACTGGCTGAGTTGTTGATTGCCGAAATGAAAAAACTGGGTTATGATGAGGTTTTTCGCGATACACAAGGGAACATTGTCGGATTAATCTATGGGGAACCCGGCGGGCCGACTATTATGTACAACTCCCACATGGACCATGTTGGCCCTGGAAATCCTGACAACTGGGAAGGGTATGATCCCTATGGAGGAGTAATTGATGTCTGTAAAGTGGACAACAAGGATCGGACCAAAGTAGAGGAAGTTGAATGCGTTCATGGAAGGGGAGCCTCCGATGTGAAATCGGGCCATGGTTTCCAGATTTATGCAGGAGCTACTCTCTTGAAGTTGAGAGAGATGGGGTACAAATTTAAAGGTACTTTTAT
>JAQUJQ010000065.1 GCA_028680875.1 Eubacteriales bacterium | reverse complement strand
AGTTTTCAAGTCGTAAATTCAACTATTGTACCTAAAAAAAATGAAATGGGAGATTGCATTTTATTTGCTCTGAATATGGATGTGGATACCACCGTTGAATATTATCGAGAATTGGATGAACCGATGGTAACCGATTTATACCATTTTAATAAAGAAGTAGAATACGATTTAGACGAAGTAGAATTAACACAGTTTTGTGGAAATGGGATTTATGAGGCTACGACCAGAGAAATAATAAATATTCCTGAGCAATACGGCAACGATACAAAAGTGATTTACATTTCCGGTTATCCGGCAATTCGAAAAGATTCCGTTGAACAAGGCAAATGTTTAATCGAAGGGGTTATTCCCTTAAAGGTTATTTGCCTCGGTGGAGAGGAAGGGAAAACACCCTTTAGCTTATATCAAGATTTGAATTTTCGAGGTTCGATGGAGATTCCCGGATGCCGGCCTGACATGGAAACAGATAGCGAAGTTACTTTGAAAGAAATTTGGTTTGATCAAATTAACAGCCGTCAACTCGAGGTGAATGCAAGCATTGGAATATCCACCAATTTGTTTGGTCAAAGCAAAGAAAAGTTGATCCAATCTGTCAGCTTTTTGGAATCGGAACAAACGGAAAAACCTAAAGCAGGGATTGTGGTATATGTGGCAAGAGACGGTGACAATCTTTGGAAAGTGGCAAAAAGATACCGGACGTCAGTCCAACAGGTAAGAGAATTTAATGACTTGACGGAGAAGGACGAAATTAAGAAAGGAACAAAGTTGCTCATAATTAATAAATGCTAGTATTACAGGCTGCCGGCTTGTCGTATAAGATCTTCTTTACATGGAAAGAATAAAGGTAACTCTATTCAATCATGAAGGAAGGAAATCTTATGCTGAAAAGAAAACAAATCAGGGCAGTGCTACTAATTATCATATCAGTTTTTGCCTATAATATATGGGTGTCACATAAAGGTGAACTACTTTCAAATGAAGACTTTATCCGTTTCCACGTAATAGCTAATAGCAATAGCAAAGCGGATCAGGCATTGAAGCTTAAAGTAAGGGATGGTTTACTGGAACATATTAGCGAGGGACTGGTAACAGAAACCTTGGCTACCGTAGATAAAAATCAAACAAAAGCTTCTTTAGACATTGAAAAAACGAGAACCTACATTGAAAAAAATCTAGAATATATTGAAAGTACAGCAGAGGCAATTGTAGCAGAAGAGGGTTATCCTTATCCGGTAAAGGCAGATTTGGGCGTATCTTGGATTCCTGAGAAGACCTATGGTAACTTGACTTTCCCCGCAGGAAATTACCAGGCTTTAAATGTCATTATCGGAGAAGGGAACGGTGAAAATTGGTGGTGTGTTCTCTTCCCTCCTCTATGCCTTATTGGAACAGAGGAAAATGCAATTTTAGATAAAAAGTATCAAGAATTGTTGGACTCATCAAAAGAACCGAAAACTATACAATTAAAATTTAAAACTTTAGAACTGATTAAAAAGTAGTGAACAGGTGCTTTTTGACGAATTAAGAAAAAAATTAGGCTTGAGAAAGCGACTGTGAAAAGTCGCTTTTTTGTTGCCATAAGAGTAAAACGTGATAAAATAGGGTACTAGTAAAATGATATAAAAATAACATAAGGGGCTATATAATATGGAACAAGAAAATAAATTTGTCGATGCATATGATAAAATGGAAGAATGGCTATCACAGCCTACTTTAAATTCCGGACTCAGACGGGAGTTAACAGCCCTGGAACAACGGTTAGAAAAAGATTCAGGAGATCGGGAAGCAAGGGAGGAAATCACACATCGTTTCTATAAAGACTTGGATTTTGGAACGGGAGGACTTCGAGGAATACTGGGAGCCGGGACTAACCGGATGAATATTTACACAGTTAGAAGGGTAACTCAAGGTTTAGCAGATTACTTTGCAGCTCGCTATGGAAAGAATGAAAAAAAACGTTCTATTGCCATCGCTTTTGACAGCCGAATTCAATCGGATCACTTTGCATTAGAGGCGGGAAGTGTTTTAGCGGCTAATGGTTTTCAAGTTTACATCTATCCGGAGTTGATGCCAACACCCGCATTGTCCTTTGCGGTCCGGTATTACAATTGTTGTGGCGGAATTATGATTACTGCGAGCCATAACCCGGCTGAATACAATGGATATAAGGTTTATAACGAAGAAGGATGCCAAGTTAATCCGGATGAAGCGGCTGAAATCACCGAATCAATTGAGCGGGTAGATTGCTTTAATGAGGTTAAAAAACTGGATGTAAACTGGGAAACCCTGACAGACAAAATTACTCTGATACCACAAGAGACAGTAGAAGCATATATTCAGGCAGTAAAGAAAACCCGGGTAGGAATTCCATGTACGGATATTGAGGTGGTTTTTACTCCTTTGAACGGTTCGGGTAATAAACCGGTGAGACGGATATTGAAAGAGATTGGTGTTGACAAGATTCACGTGGTTCCGGAGCAGGAAAACCCGGATGGAAATTTCCCGACCTGCCCTTATCCTAACCCGGAAAAAGAGGAAGCTCTGCTAAAGGGTTTGCTTCTTTGCCGGGAGTTGGAAACCCCCGACTTGCTATTGGCTACGGATCCGGATTGTGACCGGCTGGGAATTGCTCTGCGGAAGGCTGATCCTGAAACAGGAGAGGTTTCATATCAACGGATGACAGGGAACCAGGTAGGTATTCTCCTGTTGGATTTCATCTGTGCTTGTCGAACGCTGCCGAATCGTCCCATAGCGATGAAAACAATTGTATCCAGTAAGATGGCAGATGATGTGGCGGCTTTTTACGGCGTTGAAATGATTGATGTATTAACCGGTTTCAAATTTATCGGTGAGCAAATCGGAATTTTGGAAGCCAAAGGAGAAGAGAATCGTTTCATTTTCGGTTTTGAGGAGAGCTATGGCTATCTATCGGGTTCCTATGTACGTGATAAAGATGGAGTAAATGCTGCCATGTTAGTCTGTGAGGCGGTAGCTTATTATAAAAAGAAAGGAAAATCCCTGTTTGACCGTATGGAAGAATTGCATGCTCAATTCGGATATTACAAAAGTGACTTGATGGATTTTACATTTCAAGGGGCCAGCGGTATGGAAAAAATGGCTTACATCATGAGGAAACTTAGAGAAAATCCTCCTGTTGTAGTCGGCAGTAAAAAAGTTTTGAAAATCGTGGATTATGAAATTTCACAGAATATTATCAGATTACCAAAATCTGATGTACTGGAATATAATTTGGAGAATGAAAGCAACATAATTATCAGGCCTTCAGGAACCGAACCAAAATTAAAAATATATTACTTAGCGAAGGCAAATACTATGGAAGAAACGCAGGCTGTTATTGATGAAATGAAAACGGCGACTAAGGAATGGTTCTAAATATGAATAAAGCATTGATTGGTATGGACAAAAGCGGGTCCTTTCGGGTTTATCTGGCAATTACCAAGGGTATGGTAGAGGAGGCCGGCAAAATCCATGAAACCACTCCTTTGGCTACGGCAGCATTGGGCAGAGTGGTTACGGGAGCAGGACTCATGGGTCTCATGTTAAAAAACCCGGATGACAAAGTAACAATACAATTTAAAGGGGACGGTCCTGCAGGTGAAATTTTAGTAACTGCAAATGGATCCGGTAAGGTAAAGGGCTATATTTCTAATTCGGAATTAGATTTGCCATTGAAGGACGATGGAAAGCTTGACGTGGGCGGTGCTGTAGGAAAGGGAACAGTAACTGTTATAAAGGATATAGGCCTTAAGGAACCATATATGGGGCGAATTGATTTAGTAAGCGGTGAGATTGCCGAAGATTTGACAGCATACTTCTTTTTATCGGAACAGCAGTCAACGTCAGTAGCTTTAGGGGTTAAAATAAACACGGATTACACTGTAGCTGCTGCGGGTGGAATGATCATTCAAATGCTGCCGGAGGCCGATCCTGAGTCCATTAATGCGCTTGAAAAACTTTTGCATCAACTCCCTCCGATCAGTAATCAAATTGAAGATGAAATACAGCAATCCGGGCCCAAAACTTCTGAGGCTGTTTGTGAAAGCCTGCTTCATCGGATTTTTAGTTCACTGCCCTCCGCTTACCGGATAGAAGTTCTGGAATACAGAGATATTCAATGGGAATGTGATTGTTCTATGGAACGGTTGGAACGTGTACTTCTAAGCCTAGGGGAAAAGGAACTGACTCAGATTGTAAAAGAGGACCGGCAGGCAGAAATAATTTGTCAATTTTGCCGGAAGGAATATCATTTTGATAAGGAGCATTTAGAAATGCTCCTTCGGGTTGCAGTCAAATCTAAAGAAATATTAGAAAAACGTAAGAGGAAAGAGGAAAACAAAGAATGTTAAAGGAATTCAAAGAGTTTGCCCTTAAAGGGAATGTGATGGATTTAGCCATCGGTATCATTATCGGAGCGGCGTTCGGCAAGATTGTTACATCCTTGGTAAATGATCTGATTATGCCTGTAATAGGCTTTCTCACTGCCGGCATTGATTTTACAGAATTAAAAATTGTCCTTTCGGCAGCTGAAATGGATGCGGCGGGTGAGTTAATCAAGCCGGAGGTAGCTCTTATGTACGGGAATTTCATCCAAACGGCTGTAGATTTTGTAATCATAGCTTTCTCCATATTTATTGTTATTCGTATGATTAATAAGATGAAAAGACAGAAAGAGGCAGAGCCTGCTTCGGAGCCCCCCGCAGGACCAACAGAAACTGAACTTTTAACTGAGATTCGGGACCTGATAAAAAAAGATTAAGCGATAAAATAGGTAATGAACTTTCAAAATGTATGATATAATATAGGAACAAAATAAGTGAATTCGATTCTTTTAAAGGTGGAGATAGATAGTGATTCGATTGGGTATTTTCTTCGGTGGACGATCAGGGGAACATGAGGTATCTTTAATGTCGGCCACCTCGGTAATAAATGCAGTTAATAAAGATAGGTTCCAAGTAGTTCCTATCGGTATTACCCGTGAAGGGAAATGGTTTTTCTATGACGGACCGGTAGAAAAGATTGAAGACGGCAGCTGGCAAGGTGAGCCGGAGATGACTGTGGTAGCAGGCTTGGGTTCTCTAAAAGAACGAATTGATTTTGCACTGCCAATTCTTCATGGGCCCTATGGAGAAGACGGGACCATTCAAGGACTTTTTGAGATGCTTGACCTTCCCTATGGAGGTTGCGGCGTGACCGGTTCTGCGTTGGCTATGGATAAAATTCTAGCCAAAACGGTTTTTGCCCAGGGTAATTTACCCCAGGGCCCTTATGTTCCAGTTATCAGGGACGAACTGGAACAACAACAAGAAGTTGTTCTGGAGAAGATTGAGAGAACCCTTTCTTATCCAATGTTCGTAAAACCGGCGAATATGGGATCGAGTGTGGGAATTTCCAAAGTGAAAGATTCTTCCGGCATAAAAGATGCTCTGAAGGAAGCGGCAAAACACGATCGTCGTATTTTGGTGGAGGAAGGCATAAACTGCAGGGAATTGGAAACTGCCATTCTTGGTAATTTTGATGCAAAAGCCAGTGGAGTTGGGGAGATCGTTCCTTCCGCAGAATTCTACAATTATCAAGCAAAATATTTTGACGGAGGCCAATCCAAGCTTTGTATTCCGGCAGACATTTCAGATGAAATTGCAGAAGAGATTCGTTCCATTGCTCTTTCGGCCTATCAGCTTTTAGATTGTTCCGGTTTCGCCAGAGTGGATTTTTTTCTGGAAAAAGAAACGAACAAAGTATACATTAATGAGATAAACACAATTCCCGGATTTACCAGGTTCAGCATGTTTCCTCTTCTATGGGAACAGGCAGGCCTGGCTTATCCAAAGTTGATAGAAAGGATTGTGATGTTAGGATATGAAAGATATAATGCTAAAAATAATAGGTAAGCAGCTCTATGGTTTTACGGAAGAAGAGGAACAGTTGGAATTTGTAACCGAGGGAAAATACAGTGAAGAGGGAGACTCGGTCTATTTACAGTACGACGAAAGTGAATTTTCAGGTATGGAGGGTTGTACCACCAGTCTTAAAATCACCGGAGATAGGGTTCTCATGCAGAGATGCGGCGAAGCGGTTCCCTTGGATACAGAGATTGAATTTGAAAAAGGCAAACGGTTTATCGGCTATTACAATACGGCATTTGGTGCAATAGAGATGGAGGTTCTGACCAACGATGTAATCAATAACATTGATCGGATTCAAGGTAAAGGATCTCTGAACATTGACTACCATATCAGTCTCCGGGGATTGTCTGAGGGTAGGAGCCGGCTGGACATTGAGATCATGGATAACAAACCGAGTACAACTGAAGATATAAAATGTGAGGGTATCTGATGAACCGGAAGACAACAAGAACAATTGCAAAGATCATAGCCTTTATCCTTATTTCTGCATTGGTAATTTCATCCTTTACCTTTGTTCTCTTTTGGGCTTCCGGAACAGATCGGGTTTACGGAGCTGAGGTGAATAGTGTAAAAGACCTGGATCGTGAATTGGATTTTTTTAAGGACATGATGGTTGATCTGAGAACGAATTTTAAGGATGAATTGAGCTATGAAGAACTTTTGAATGGAGCTTACCAAGGGGTTTTTGATTCTTTGGATGATCCTTATAGTGTGTATTACCAATCTGATCAGGACAGGGATCACTTTGAAGAATCTGTAAGCGGTGAATTCAGCGGTGTCGGTATCAGCCTGGAAAGCTACTACGGACAATGCCGTGTAGTCGCACCCATTCCCGGATCTCCTGCTGAAAAGGTGGGGATTTTATCGGGTGATATTATTATTAAGGTGGACGGGCAGGATATAGGAAACATGGATCTGGATTCCGTCGTTTCACGTATTCGAGGCAAGGCAGGCACTGAGTTAACTTTAACCGTTGAGCGAAAAGGCACAGCAATCTCCTTTACTATGGTGCGGGAGGCCATAAGAACCGTTTCGGTGAACTACAGGCTGTTGGATAAATACATAGGATATATTCAAATTACACAGTTCGACAACGATTCTCATCTTGAATTTAAGAATGCCAAGCTGAAGTTGATTGCTCAGGGTGCCAAATCGTTTATTATCGATGTAAGAAATAATCCGGGAGGCTATGTATCAGTGGCAGCGAATATTGCAGGCCAATTGATGCCAAAAGGTGCGATTACTCATTTCCAACAAAAAGGAATTATTATGGAAACAATCTCTGCTTCCGGGGAAGGGGATTTAAATCTTCCGGTCGTTTTATTGGTAAATCAGGGTTCCGCCAGTGCTTCGGAAATACTTGCCGGAGCATGGCAGGACAGCGGTACCGCAATCCTGGTAGGGACAACCACTTTCGGGAAGGGAGTGGCTCAGCAGATCATTGATCTTCCCAATGGGTCGGCAGCCAAGCTTTCCATGTATTATTTTCTAACACCTAAGCATCGGATTATTGATCGGGTCGGCATTACTCCCGATTATTTGGTTGAGAATTATAAGGATAAAGACACTGTTGCTTTGATGGAACAATATAAAGGATTTGCCCCAATGAGTGAAAAAGTAAAGCCTAAGGCAGGAAGTACGGGGCTTAATGTCTACGGCGCACAACAACGGCTTTCTCTATTGGGTTATGATGTTACCGTTTCAGGAATTATGGATGAGAAAACAGTATCCGGGGTGAAAACTTTTCAGAAGAATCAAGGCTTTTATGTATATGGGGTGCTTGACTATGCCACCATGAATGCCTTGGATTGGGCCGTGGTTACATATATAAACGGAGCAGACAGCGGAAAAGATCTGCAATTAGAAAAAGCAATCCAGCTGTTAAAATAAATTGAACTATTAAAAACTATTGAGGACGGAATAACTATTGGGGACGGTAAACAAAAGAACCG
>JAQUJQ010000064.1 GCA_028680875.1 Eubacteriales bacterium | reverse complement strand
TGATTTCTATTTATTTCTAATATCTTTTGGGCGGCAATACCGCTATCCACAGGCATACTGCTTAATACCTTCTCCATCTCGATGCTGACGCCGCCTTCCGTAGACAGACAAACCGGGTGAGATTTAAGCCTTCTGGACAGCCTCACATCCATGACCTTTTCACCCAGAACTTCCTTCATTAACCCGAGCAGGTCTTTTGTAGTCTGATCCTCCGGCTCCTCATCCTTTTTTCCATCTTCATTCTCAAAGCCAAGGTCACCGTCTGATACAGATTTAAACTCTTTCTCTTTATAACTCATCAGCATACGGATCGCAAACTCATCGATATCCTCCGTAAGATACAATATTTCATATCCTTTATCGGAAACGAGCTCAATCTGAGGCAATTTCTCAATTTTATCGATGGATTCCCCTGAAACAAAATAGATATACTTCTGTTCCTCCTTCATCCCGGAAATGTATTCATCCAGTGTAACCATTTTCTTTTCCGTGGAAGAATAGAACAGCAACAGGTCTTGCAGATCATCCCGATTCATTCCGTATTCACTGTATATTCCATACTTTAGCTGCCTTCCAAAGGATTTATAAAAGACCTCATAGGTTTCCCTGTCTTTATTCAACATATTTTCAAGCTCTGATTTGATCTTATTCTTGATGTTCTTTGCTATGAGCTTGAGTTCACGGCTGTTTTGTAAGAGCTCCCTGGAAATATTGAGTGAAAAGTCCTCCGAATCCACCATCCCTTTGACAAAACTGAAATGATCCGGAAGCAGATCAGGGCATTTGTTCATGATCAGAATCCCATTGGAATAAAGCTCTAGGCCCTTCTCGTATTCTTTTGTATAGAAATCGAAAGGTATTTTTTCAGGGATATACAAAATAGCATTGTAGCTTATTACACCGTCTGCGGATATATGAATATGCTTCAGAGGTTTATCAAAGCCATAACGTTTTTCTGAATAAAAATTCTCATAATCCTCAGATTTAAGCTCATTCTTATTTTTCCGCCAGATCGGGACCATACTGTTTACTGTCTGCTCTTCAATATATTCTTCAAATTCATCCTCGCTTCCTTCTTTTAGCCTGCTTTCCCTTATATCCATTTTTATCGGGTAGCGGATAAAATCCGAATATTTCTTTACCAGTGAACGTATGTAATATTCCTCCAAATAGTTGTCATATTTCTCATCTTCCGTATTTTCCTTGATTTTTAGGATCACTTCAGTCCCGACACAATCTTTTTCCGCCGGTTCAACGGTATAACCATCTGTGCCCACGGACTCCCATTTGTAGGCTCCATCGCTGTCAAAGGCCCTGCTTATCACAGTTACCTTATCTGCAACCATGAATGCAGAATAGAACCCAACTCCGAACTGACCTATAATATCAAATCCGTCTTTCATTTCATTATCTTGTTTAAAATTATAAGATCCACTTTTTGCAATAATCCCCAGGTTGTCCTCCAGCTCCTCTTTTGTCATTCCGATTCCTGTGTCTACAATCTTCAATATTCTATCAGGTTTATTAGTGGTTATTTTTATATAGTAGTCATTCTGGTTAAAGCTGAGGTTCTCATCTGTCAACGCCTTATAATAGATCTTATCTATTGCATCACTGGCATTGGATAACAACTCCCGCAAAAATATTTCCTTGTTCGTATAAATGGAATTGATCATAAGATCTAATAATCGTTTCGACTCTGCTTTGAATTGTTTTTTTGCCATAATTGCTTTCTCCTTTCATTACCGTTATAAAGTTTTTAGCACTCAACCAAGTAGAGTGCTAAAAATACTATACCACTTCTTTAATTTTTGTCAATCAGAAGCAGGAAAATAAAAGGTCACTTATAAATAAAGGCAGCTCCAATCATTACTATTATAATATTCTTCTTGCTTTTTTCTTTGAATACAAATTTGTTTAAGACACCAATTTCTAAACCTAAATTAAAAAGAAATCTTTTAATTTATAAAACTGAAGCAGCTAATGAGTAAACTAAATGATTCATAAACTGATTTTACTTTATTTTCGCCTTAATATTCCTATAATGCTGCAACTATCTCCATTTCCACTTTAAGCCCATCACATAAGTTGTTAACCTGTATACAAGTGCGCATTGGTGTTGTAGTAGAAAAGTAAGAATAATAAACTTCATTCATCTTATCAATATCATTAAAATTTACAATATATACAGTAACTTTTACCAGATCATTTAATGTTAATTCAGCTGCAGCAAGAAGATCAATCATATTACCCATAAGCTTTTCTGTCTGGATTTTTATGTTGTCCGAAACTTTTCCTTCCAGATCGTAACCACATACTGTACTGAACAGGAAGCCATTAGCCTTGATTGCATGCTGATGTTTACTATTTACCGGTGCTAATTTATCACAAAATAATTTTTCCATTATGTTTTCTCCTTTTCTGTAATTAGTATTTTGCAAAAATTAACTTAATCAATTATAAGAGGAACAGAGGAGGAGAGATATTATGTCCCTCTTATAATTGTTTTTGTAAAAGCTATTTTTGTAAAATAGAACCTATATGTTTTTAAATTTGCCGCTTTGAATACAATATTCCAATAAATTTGTTGATACTTCTATATCAATTATGTGAAGAGTATCCTTTATTTTTACTACTTTTGCATTATTTTCATCAATACCAGGGCATGTCTGAATAGCAGCCCGAAGAGCCTCTTCTTCATCTTTCATAATTAACGGAATACAGCCGGCCTTCGGGTCTCCTGAAGCTATGCAGTTTGCATACGTCGACTCTAAATCAATCTCATTGAATACATTTTTAGTAATAAAATCGGCTGCACCAACTCCCGTAGCATTGTTATGTGTTTCATCGGAGAGTCCTAATACTATAATTCGTTTAATCTGCGGGCCGTCAAATCCTTTTGTAACACCTGTCGTTACTCGTCCTACAATGTTCGGGTCCATCCCTGCTCCGGTAATATCTTTTCCTATCTTCTCAACAATCAGCACATCGATATCATCAAACTGCAACCTAGGCATTAAACTTCTGCTGATAGCAAGCAAATTGGGTTCTTCATCAAGAATATGCTCTCCTGATACGGCTTTTATCATATGTACGTGTTCGTGGGCATTTTCAATGATTGCTATTCCAAATCCAATATATTTATTCTGTAAAACAACCTTTGCTGCTTCCGGGATTAATTCGGCAAACCGATCAAATCCTTCACGGTGAAGCCGCGAACAACCGTTGTGCTTTCCTAAACCTATCGTCAGCATTTTGCACAGGCCGCTTTCGATTGGCCCATAAAAATCCGTATGGACCTTTATCCTCGCCACCGGTACAATCACATCGGAATGATAAGCGATTTTATCCATATGTACCGGTACACCATCTGATGTCTCGCCAATAACAACAGTATCCATGGATGCACGGATTGGTACACCGATATAATCTTCTGTTATGCCGTAACCTTCAATTATTTTTTTCTGCTCCTCTGCCACTCCGCCGCCATGGCTTCCCATCGCGGGAATAATAAACGGCTGAGCGCCGAGCCTGATTAAGCAATCAACCGTTGCCTTCACGATTTCCTTTATATTTGAAATTCCTCGGCTCCCAACTAAAACCGCTGCGGAAGACCCGGGTTTTATTCTTATTTTAATCTCATCTCTCATAATTTCGGTTTCCACCGCTGATGCGATATCTTCTATTTTTTCATCAGGAAAGCATTGGACAACATGAACCATGTGTGGCAATTTTATTTGATATGCACTATTCGGTAAAACAGGCACAACAATTCCCCCTTTATTATTAGTTTCTAATATTCACAACTGCTGTGAGCATTAATTAATAACATTTAAATACATGCTTATCTCATGCTATTTAGCAATTAATGCCTTCTTATTTACCAGTGATCTCGGTTTCCCTTCTGTTAATGCCAAAGCGATGTTTTCTGCAATTCGCATCCTTAACTCTGCCTCTGCTTCTTCTGAATAAAATGCAACATGCGGCGTAACGATTACATTGCTGCATGACAACAATACTGATTTTTTTGAAGGAGGCTCGTTTTCAAGTACATCCAATCCGGCGCCTGCTATCAAATCGTTCCTTATAGCATACTCAAGATCTTCTTCTTTAATCAGAGGGCCTCTTGATGTATTGACAATAATACTGCTTTTTTTCATCAATTTAAATATATCCAAGTTAATTGCATGCTTTGTCTTATCTGTCAAAGGAGCATGTATCGAAAGGATATCTGCGATTCCTGCCAATTCTTCCAACGAACCCGCTTTTTTCACGCAGAGTTTCTTAAATTCT
The DNA here is from genome assembly GCA_028680875.1 of Eubacteriales bacterium. GTDB lineage: Bacteria > Bacillota > Clostridia > Peptostreptococcales > Anaerovoracaceae > JAQUJQ01. The sequence goes on along the minus strand of JAQUJQ010000064.1, from coordinate 3,617 downwards.
TCATCCTGCACAAAAGGATCATAAGCAAAAACATTAAATCCAAATGCTTGGGCTCGGGCTACTACTTTTCTTCCGATATTCCCTATTCCAAATAAACAGAAATTTTGACTTCCGAATCTGTGAATGGGACGAATTGACTTTTCTTCCCATTCGCCCCGATTTACACGTTCATTGAATGATTTGATTTCTCTCGAAACACATAGTGACAGAGTCAGTGTATGGTCAGCCACTTCGTCCAGGCAATAATCCGGTACATTTGCTACCATAATGTGGTTTTCCGTAGCAGCATCCACGTCAATATTATTATAACCGATGCCTTGCCTGCTAATGATTTTAACCTTTCCTTCCCCCCAGCTGTCCAAAACTTTTTTTGTAACCATAGCATATTCTACCATGACTCCATCACAGTCTTTTCCCTCTCTGATCAAAGTTTCTTCGTCAGTGCCGGACCCCATAATCACTTCGGCATCGATTTGTTTTAAAAATTCAGATTCCACAGATATGTCTCCAATGCCTGAATCTGTATATAACACTTTATATCTTGCCATTTCTATTTCCTTTCTTCGGTTTTTGCTTTTTCAATGATCATCTTTCCGATCTCAAACCCCTTCCCAGCCGGTTCTCCGATCTTGAAATATGTATTCGTATTTAAATCATAAACTACAGCGTCAAATTCATTTAGTGATACATTATCATCACCTTTTTTTGTTATCCCGAGAATTTCGCCGATAAGCATCATGTGGCTCCCGACCTCTATAAGTTTTACCAATTTACATTCAAGAGACGCAGGAAAATCCGTTATGATTGGTGCATTCACAATTGTGCTTTTCACAATATTCAAATCGCAAATTTTAAGTTTATTTCCGTTGTTTCCCGAAACCATACCAAAATAATCGGCGGCCTCCAGGTTTTTAGAAGAAGGAATATTAACCGTAAATTCTTTAGTAAATTCTATATTTTTGTAAGTAAGCCTCTGCTTTCTGATTGATACAGAAATGCATAGCGGATCTGCGCTGCAAATCCCCCCATAGGCTGCATTCATCATATTCGGATTCCCCTCACCATCATAGCTTCCAATAATAAGAACCGGTGCCGGCAATCCGATAATTTTTAAGTTATTTTTATTTGACATTTTATTTCCTCGTTTTTGTCTGTAATTTCTTTAATATCCACCCATATAATTGTTCCACGGGTCCTGAGAATTCTGAACTAAAAACTTACCCCCCGATATTACCAATGCATGGCCATTGATATATCCGGCATTGTCGCTGGCTAAAAATACAATTCCTTTCGCGATATCTTCGGGTTTCCCAAATTTTCTCATAGAGATTGGCTGAAGCAACATATCTTCTATCGTTCCAATTTGTTCTACAGTCATATCTGTTGCGATAAACCCCGGAATGACACAATTCACACGAATATGCTGAGGTGCCAATTCAGCAGCCATAACTTTGGTTAATGCATTGACTCCAGCCTTGGCCACGGAGTAAATACCGTTTTTTGCAGTCGGCATTAAAGAACAAAATGAAGAAAGGTTGATAATGCTTCCGCCGCCTCTTTTGGCTATATATGGAATCGCAATTTTACTTCCTTTCCACACACCAGTTAGATCAACATCTATTACTTCATTCCATTTGTCTTCATCACAAGATGCCAGTGGTACGTAATGTTCAATCCCTGCATTGTTGACCCAAATGTCAATACCCCCATACTTTTTAACTACTTTTTCGGCAAACAATTCCATGCTTTTCATATTTTTAGTATCAGCTGTATCAACAAAAACCTCATATCCTTCTTTTTTTATGCTCTCAGAAAAACTCTCAATTTTAGATTGGGTGCGTCCAAATACCGCAACTTTACTGCCTTCATTCAGGAACATTCTTGCTGTTTCAGCCCCAATGCCACTGGCGCCTCCGGTGATTATTACAACTTTATCAGTAAGATTCATATCCATTTCTTTATCCGCCTTTCAAACCTTATAGCAAACACATTGAGATAGCAGGTATATAAGTTACAATAAGCATTACCACTACCAATGACAGGAAAAATGGCCATAAATATTTCAATATCCGATCCATTTCAATATGTGCAACTGCACTGGCGACATAGAGATTGCATCCATATGGAGGTGTAACCAGTCCAATCATCAGATTAATGGTCATAAAAATACCAAAATGCACAGGATCTATTCCATAATTGATCATTGCAGGCAGTAATATCGGCGAAAGTATAATTGCTGCCGGGATATTATCAATCACACATCCAAGAATCAACAATGCAACATTGACAATCAACAGAAAAATATATTTATTATCCGTTACATTTAAAAGAAGTGAAAATAATTTTGTCGGTACTTGTTCCATGCTCAAATAAGCTGCAAATCCGGTAGACAGACCAAGCAGGAAAGTAGTAATCCCATTTATGCATACAGTTTCCAGAAGGGCACCATACAAACTTCTCCAGGTTACTTCTTTATATGCAAATACGCTGACAATAATTGCATAAACAATCGCCACTACAGCAGCTTCAGTCGGTGTAAAAATACCGGTATAAATACCACCCAAAATAAGAATGGGAGTAAACAAAGCCCACTTTGCTTCCCAGAATGACAATAAGATTTCTTTTATGCTTTTTTTCTCAGAACCCGGCATATTATCCTTTTTGCAGACAATATAGTTTGCAATGATAATTCCAATCCCCATAAGAATTCCAGGGAAAATACCAGCTATAAATAAATCTCCTATTGATGTTTGCGTAACTACTCCATATATTACCAGAGGTATGCTTGGAGGAATAATAGCTCCGATTGTTCCGGCACATGCCGTAATAGCAGCTCCATAACCAGCATCATATCCTTTTCTTGTCATCTCAGGAATCATAATACTACCTACAGCAGATACTGTTGCCATTGCAGATCCTGAAAGTGCTCCAAAGAACATGGAACTTAAACCTACAACGGCGCCCAGACCGCCGGTCATAAAGCCCACGCAGTTCGCAGCCACCTCAACAAGGCGACGTGCAATCCCTCCTACACTCATAATAATACCAGCACATATGAAAAAGGGGATTGCCATCATCGGAAATGAATTTATACCCGTCACAGAATATTGAGCTAAAACTACCAATGACAAATCGCTGAAAAAAAGCATTGTTAATATAGTTGCTCCACCAATAGCAAAACCGACAGGAACAGAAATGGAAATCAAAACAAACAGTGTAACAAATAAAAACAATATCTCCACTCAAACCACCTCTTCTACATCAGATCTAATCTTCTTATAGATATCTTCCAGGAGACGGAGCCCCATGAGACCACATCCTACCGGCATAGACAGATAGATCCAGAACATTGGAATATGCAAAGCTGCGGATAAAGAGCCCATTAACATAATTTTATTTGTTACTTCAAGTCCTTTTGCAACCAGAATAGCAATAAACACCACGGTACATATATCCGCAAGAACCAATGTATACTTTCTTACATTACCTTTTAATCTATTAGTTAACATATTAACTGCAATATGCTGACCCTTTTTCTGACCAAGGCTGATTCCCAGCCAGGATTCCCATATAAAAATATATCTTGCTAACTCTTCTGACCATGTTAACGAATCATT
>JAQUJQ010000063.1 GCA_028680875.1 Eubacteriales bacterium | reverse complement strand
TAGTGGTACCTCTCTCCAGCTGGGTCGCTTTTATTTGTTCCTTAATAGCCGGAGCTTATTCTGATCAAGGTCAGCCCGTAGATGGTTTCCAAGTATTCTTACACGTTATCCCTTATAACTATTACGCCTGGCTTTCCCTTATTATGGTACTGGTAGTCGTTTATCTAAATCTCGACTTTGGGCCTATGGCAAAAGCAGAAAAAAGAACAATGGAAACAGGCGCACTTTGCGATAAGACCTTTAGCGGCGGAGCCGCCGACGACGATGACTTCTCCTCTATTGAACAGGCTAATGGTAAAGCTATCGACCTGCTTGCTCCCATCATATTGCTGATTATTCTCGCATTAAACTTTATGCTCTATACAGGCGGCTTCTATAGCGGTGCCAGTATTTTAGAAGCAGTTCAACAAATGGATGGTGTATTAGCTCTGGTATACTCAACGAGTATAACTGTTGTCGCATCTATTATTTGGTACCGAGTCAGGAGGCTCTCCAACGTCACTGACTCTATAGCGGCCTTCGTAGTTGGTGCTAAATCTATGGTTTTCGTATTCATCCTTCTATCATTTGCTTGGGGAATCGGTTCCGTCTGTGCTTATTTAGAAACAGCAGAATATTTATCTTCCTTATTTGTCGGAAACGTTCCCGGCTTCATCATGCCATTAATCATCTTCGCTTTCGCTTGCCTGATGACTTTTTCCACCGGGGCCTCATGGGGTACATACGCCATTATGATTCCTCTTGCTGTACCTCTTGCCCTCCAGATGGATGTCAGTGAATATGCCTGTATTGCAGCCGTAATCGGCGGCGGTGGTTTCGGTAACCACTGTTCACCTCTTGCCGATACAGCAATCCTTTCATCTGCTGCATCAAACATTAGACATACTGACCACATTAAGACCCAAATCCCTTATTCCGTTACCTGTGCCGTAGCAGCTTGTGTGGGTTTCTTGCTTTCCGGATTTATGGATAATCCCTTGATTCCTATGATAGTTGTACTGGGCGTATTTGTTGTATCCGTATTCATATTAAACAAACTCTTTGGTGAAAAGAAATACACTATAAGCTCGGTTTCTGAGGACGCTGAAGTGATTGGCTCATAAAATAAAGCAGGGGGGGGACATTTAGACTGCTTTGAAGACAGGGGGACGTTTAGACTGTCTTATTCGATAAAGACAGTCTAAACGTCCCCCTGTCTTTATCGTTCATGGATTTCATAAAGAGCTTTTTGGGTTTGGTCAAACAACTCAAGTCTTTTTATTGATACATCTTCCTTAACATAAATCTTTTGCATATATGCATAAAAAGCCGCCATCAGCAATTCCGGATTTAAATTTGCCTGGCTCCCTGCCCGTAATACAACCAGAAATTTAACCTGCCCCTGTTTTTCCTCTATTATCTTAAATTGTGAAATCAAGGGTTTTATATCAATTTCCGTCATTTCCTTTCTTTTCTTTTGTGGTTTTTGAATCAAAATCTGATTTTGCTGTAAAAATGATTGAACAGCTTGTCCCGGTGGCTGATCAAAATCTCCTTGGCATGTTATTTCATAGGATCCCCAACAGACTAAAGCTGCAGCTGTTTTATTATTATTTTTAAGTTTCCAACAGTCGGTAACCTTGATTCCGGCTGGCATTACTAAATTAAGGCGTTCCATCACTTCATTATTAGAGTATTCTTTAAGGGTTTCAAATTCCAGATATTCTCCCACACTGGTATACCCAAGAGAAAGAGGCTGGGCAAATGACATTTTAGGATGCGGATTAAAACCTTGGGAATACGTCAAACTAATCCTGGAACGTTTAAAAGCACGATGAAAGAGACGCATAAGATCCAAGTGAGAAATATAACGTATTATACTACATTTAGTAAACTTAATAAGATATTTACTCATAATGTCCCCATCCTTTCACAACTATTCAAAGCATTGATTCCACAGCCAATACACCCATATCTGCAGTCCTGTGTCTTCTGCCCTTTCATAGCCTTATCCCATTCAGACAATAGGAATTCTCGGGAGACGCCATTGTCAACCAGGTCCCAAGGAAGCATTTCATTAAGACCTATCTCTCGATTCGCATAAAAATCCGGATTCATTTCTGTTTCGGTAAAGGCTTGGATCCATCGGTCATACTTAAATTGTTCTCTCCAGCCGTCAAATTTACAGCCCAACTCCCATGCTCGAATAATACCTTTCCCCAATCTTCTATCACCTCTGGCAAGTACAGCCTCGATTTGACTTTGTCCTGGGTTATGATAATTGAATTGAACTCCTCGAATAGATTGAAGCTGTTTTTTTAAATAAATATGCTTTGCATGAAAGCTTTCAGTAGAATCCTGAGGAAACCATTGAAAAGGAGTATGGGCTTTTGGTACAAAATTTGATACGCTGATTGTAAGCCCAAAACGGCCACCCTTTTGCTTGTAACGATATTGTTTATAAATATCCATTATATTTCTTGCAATCTGACCTATTCCGTCTAAATCTTCATAGGTTTCCGTAGGTAAACCGATCATAAAATAAAGTTTAACTCTCGGCCAGCCTAAAATAATAGCCTGCTTCATGGCTTCATATATGTCTTCATCCGTTATGCATTTATTTATAACATCTCTAAGACGCTGTGTTCCCGCCTCAGGTGCAAAGGTAAGACCGGTCTTCTTATAGCCTTGAATTTCCTCTAATACACGCAGTGAAAAAGAATCCAGCCGAAGAGAAGGTAAAGATAAGGATACATTATTTTCTTTGCCCATCTCCATCAGTTGCTCTACCAAATTTTCGATCTGAGAATAATCATTGGTGGATAATGATAACAAGGATAATTCGTCATGTCCGGTAGACGCAAGTTGTTTTTTAGCCAATTCCAGTATACAGTCCTTGGAGCGCTCCCGTACCGGTCGATAGATCATACCGGCTTGACAGAAACGACACCCTCTGGAACATCCTCGAAACAACTCAACTACGGAACGGTCATGAACAACTTCAATAAGAGGAACTATAGGCTCTGTTGAAAACGGCGCCTCCGTAAGATTGGAAACAATACATTTTGTTACTTTCTTTGGTGCTTTATCCTCTATTTTTTCGATTCTTTCCATAGTTCCATCTGTCCGGTAAACCGGTTGATAAAAAGAAGGTACGTAAATCCCTTGAAAAGAAGATAATGTAAGTAAGAACTCCTTTTTATCCCGGCCGCTTTTCTTCCATTGTCGATGTACTTTGCATATTTCAGGAAGTATCTCCTCTCCATCACCAATGACCATAAAATCAAAAAAATCGGCCATAGGCTCCGGATTGAAAACGCAGGGTCCGCCGGCCATAATAAAAGGGTGTTCCTTCCCTCTGTCCCGGCTCAAGATAGGGATACCCGCCAAGTCCAACATGTTAATTATATTTGTATAAGCCAATTCATATTGAAGCGTAAATCCCACCATATCCAAATCTATAGCCAATGTTTTGGTTTCTAAAGTAAACAAAGGCAGCCTTTTTTGCCGAATAAGAATCTCCATATCCAAAGCAGGGGCAAAAAGTCGTTCACAGTAAACCTGATCCAGGTCATTTAACACTTTATATAATATTTGAAGTCCTACGTAGGACATACCAAGTTCATAAGTGTCAGGAAATGCAAAGCCGATACGGGTAGCTATATTATTTTCATCTTTATAAACTGAATGGAGTTCTCCGCCAATATAGCGACCGGGTTTCTCCACTTGTGAAAGCAGCCTGTCCAGTTGTTCCGTCAATACCATGTTTTATTCTCCTTTTCCAAATCCCGATAGACGCCCATTAATCTGTTAAAGGAAAAGCGAGAATCTGCCCTTCCGATAATAAACAGATTAACAGCCAACGCCGACACAAATAAATTCATTACATTGTATTGTACCAAGTATAACCCTAAAAAGAAAAGAAAAATTGAAAAGAGTATGGAAAAAAATTTTGAAATAATATAACTTGTACCGTGTCCAAAGAAATGAGACAGATAAAGATTGATTACCTTTCCGCCATCCAAAGGATATAAGGGCATTAAATTAAACAATGCTAAGATCAAATTAGCAAATAAAACTTTTTCTAGCCAAAGGAAAGGATAAAACATCAAGATCCAATAAGACAGCATGGCCATAGCAAGATTAAAAAGAGGACCTGCCAAATAGATTATTAGTTCGTCATAAGGAAGTACATATCCTTCTTTTAAACTTATTATACCACCGAAAAGACAGGTAGAAATGGTATCCGGCGTATAACCTAACATTCTTGCCACAATTCCATGAACCAATTCATGCAGAACAGAAAATAAGGCTGAATATAATGCCAAAAAACCATTGCCTGTAAAATACATAATGGCAACCAGTAAGAAGAATGACAGATGCATCTCTGTTGGAATGCCCAGTATTGATATCCTTAACATTATATTCTTCAGTATTTTATGTAATCAACAGGGTTCGCTAATTTTCCGTCTACCCAAATTTCAAATAATAGATGTCGATCCGCTCCTCCCGGAACAGATCCGATAATTTGACCTTTTCTCACCTTTTCCAGAGGCTGGACGTAAACTTCTGTACATCCTCCATATAAGCTGATGATCTGATTCCCATGGGTAATCTTAATATATTTCCCATGATTTCCGGCGTCGCCAATCTCAGATACGGTTCCTCCGGCAGCTGCATAAACTTGAATCTCCTCTTCTGCCTGAAATTCCATGGTTTTTCCAACATCTTCTCCGGAAGTGGAAGCTGATAAGGTTCCTTCCACGTCAGCAGGTACTGAGAACTCCATCCTTTTCTCTCCCACACGGAAAGTGGCGACCATGGTTTCGGATCCTTGTTTTACTCGGGTAAAAGCAGTTTTTATACCGGTTCCGATATCATTTGTTGTATAGTCTTTGGAAATCTGAGTATGAAAAGTCTCTAAGGCATGATTTACCAACAGAACATCTATTTTTTTCGCCACAAGAATTAATAGAATAATAATAATGCAAAGAATAACCTGTCGAATTAAGGTTTGAACCATACTTCTTTTTTGGTTTTTTAAGACCCTGCCCCTGTATCGATACATAAAAAAACCCCTCCTGCCTTACTATAATATAGGATATGACAGAAGGGTTTATTTCATGAGTTCATCTATGGTTGTTCCTATAACTTCCTCAATTCTTTTTTGAAGAATACGATTTTCCTCTAAACGAAGTTGAATTCGGTTTATCACCAATGGATCACATTTGAATTTATTCAAAACTGCCATCATACGCTTTTCGATACCTACATATTGATCTTCTTTAACCATGCGATCTGCAAGACAGAGTATATCTTGTTCATTAATCCTTCTTTTATATGGATCCGTTGCATAAAACATATGACAACGAATCAGGTTTGCTACTTGCCCAAATCCATGTTTCTCGGCAATTATGGATCCTTTTAAGCCGTGGTTTTCTTCCAACCTGGCTATATCGTGAAGCAAGGAAGCACCTTCAAGCAAATCCATATCTAAAGTCCATCCTTTTTCCTTCAAAGCTTTTGCAATTCGCATTGCTACATCTGTCACTGCCAAACAATGACGGACTACATGGGACGGAGTTTGATATTTCTCTAATAACTTTAAACAAGATTCTCTGTTTGGAGTCTGATTTTTTCCACCGCAAAAGAGGCATCCTTCTTCATGCCCTATGCAATTTCTACAGCTTACGGCAGGCAATTTTGTTTCATCTTTTACAATAAAAAAGAATCCTCCACAGCACTTTTTGGGTATCTCCTCTCTTTCATCCGGAGCGCATCCGATTTGATCTCCATTCAATATGCGGAATAAATCCTCCAGTCGATCCGTATTCATACCATAAAATCCCGGGCCAAAAGGATAAGTAACATAAGATTGAGGTGATGTCTTCTTGATACTATTTGTTATCTGTTTCCTTAAAAGCTCTCTTCCTGCCTCCAAAAATGCTTTTATCCATAGATCCATATAATATTGTTCAACTAAATTTATTGTATTAAATTCGAATTTTCCAACCGTTAACAAATACGCATAAATTTTAATAATATTATCAGTCGGGATTTGATCAAAAGCAGTACAACCAAATACTTGATCCTTAATAAATATTGAATGTCTGTGAAAAGCACCGGGCTCCAGGATGGACAGAAGTCCTGAAAGTCTAATTTCCCGTTTAATTTTTTTTAATACTTCCAGCCCTTCTTCCAGCAATTCCATATGGTTACGGTTTTCCGGCTGAAAGCCGCAGGCTTGAATAAAGACTTCAACAGCAATGCTTTCTGCGTCTTGGTAATCAAGTTTAAACAATTGATGATTCATAATTTTTTCCTTTTTATTAGGGGGCATATTATATTATTTTAACAGATAATTGTTATTTAGTAAACATGAACTATAAATTGACATTGTTCCACACTAAATGTTATAGTTAAATTAAAAGTGAACAAGGTATATTGGAGGCCAAATACTATGAATTATGCATCAATGTTGAATCAGATCATTAGAGAAAGCGAATTGTCCCTAAGACAAATTTCAAAGCGTTGCAAGGATTTAAATTTAACAATTACTCCTTCATATATTTCTCAATTAAAAAATGGAAAACTTCCACCCCCTACGGAAGAAGTATCATTGACCTTAGCAAAGGTCTGTGGTTCAAAAAAACAAGCCCATTTGGTCTTTCAGGGATATATGGAAAAAGCCCCCGCTCTCGTAAGAGAGTATATGCTGGCTTCTTCATCCTTAAATAAAGCTATGTTGGAATCTCTTTGCCAGGTTACGAACAAAACTTTTACAAAAGAAATGAAAGAATATATTGAGAGTTTAGATGTTCTTGCCGCACTGGACATGTCTTCACATTATATAAACTCAGATGATGCTTCAAAAGCATCAGATCTGGTACGGGAAATTGCCTTATCTTCAGGTATGCCCACAGAAGCGGATACAGAAGGTGAGTTGGTCCAATTATTCCTTGGAGACAGTTCTATGCAGCCTTTGATTCCCATACATGCATCGATTTATATTATGCCGACAAAATTAGATTTATTGAAAGACAGGGATATCATCGCCTTTTATCAGAACAATCGGAGAATCCCCACATTACGTCGAATATTCTTTGTAAAAGAGAAAATCCTCCTGATACCGGAGGATAAGTCTCATGATATATTTTTCTTCGAAAATCTGTCCGAAATCAATTATATCGGCAAAGTAGTCTCCTTTAAAGTAGATTTATAACATTTATTCTACTGATGTACCCAACAATGTATCAAGTTGCTTTTCAGTAATATCCATATGATAGAACAAAGAATAAAAATCAGTTGCTTCTCTAGCAATATCCAAACTTACTTCATCCGGGTACAAAATTGCTGCCAACCAACTGATTCCAATGAGACGGTTAATTGCAGGCGGCCGGTCAAACCAACTAAAGGGGTATTTGGGAATAGCAAAAACTCTATTATTTACTACCGCATCAACATTTTGATAACGTTTGTCATTTTTAAAAGCATTAACAGCTTCAATCGGCGACATGTTGGCAGTGGGTTCTCCGTTTAGAATAATCACTTCAGGGTTCCAGCTTATTATTTGCTCTGCACTGATGTCGATTCTGGAAGTAATCTCACCTTCCAATGAAGCTACATTAATCCCGTCCACTAAAGAGAGCAATTCTGCGTGAGGAGAACCGACAGGTGCGGTTTCTAACGATTCTAATCCGTTTCCATAATAAACGCTTACTCTTTCACTATCCGGAATATCTATTGTTTCTGCAAATTCCAATGCGTTTTCTGCATAAGCCGCTAATACGTCTGTTCGTTCCTCTGCCTTCAATAGTTTCCCTAAGAATCGATAAGTATCGGCTGAGGAAGACAAAGAACCGTCAAGCATAACAACCGGAATACCTGTCTGATCCATAAAATTCTCCGCTTCAGAAACATCAGCTTCAGAGAGAGTTCCATATGTAATGCAAATATCCGGTGCTTCAGCTATTATAGC
>JAQUJQ010000062.1 GCA_028680875.1 Eubacteriales bacterium | reverse complement strand
GAAAAAATCCTGGATTCAGCCCGAGTTGCTCCTTCCGGAACGAATGTTCAAAATTGGCACTTTGTCATTACACGTAATCAAGGATTGAAGGAGAAAATTGCCCAAGCAATTTTAGATAAAAATGAGCAGATTGCTTTAAAAATGGACAAAAAAGATGAAAAGAAAGGACAACGTTTTCGTAAGTTTGTTAAAAATTTTACCCTTTTCTTTTTAGATGCCCCTGTTCTAATAGCAGTTTATGCTACTTTTTATCCTCCCAGTGGTTACCACGAACTGATTTTTGCTGAGTATCCTCAAGAGGAGATCGACAAACTGCACATACGAAACCCGGGTATGCAGAACATCGGGGCGGCTGTTGAGAATATGACTCTTACCGCTATAGATCTGGGTTATGGTTCGTGCTGGATGACAGGGCAGAACTATGCAGCAGATGAAATCGAAGAGGTGTTCAAGAAAGAAGCCGGATTTGAAAAAGATGGTTACTTCTTGGCATGCATGTTAGCAATTGGCGTTCCTCAGGAAGGGATCAAAAGCCCGGAGAAAAGAAAACTGAATGAGATTTGTACCTATGTTTAAAGGATTTGTACGAGGGTGATGATTGCCTGATCCATGCTTTTAACAGGAATTCGTGTGTAATAGAAAATGACCATAGATGAATTTTCGTCGTCCTTATAATTGAATACAGGTGCTAAAGTAAGACCGGCCTCCGTAGCCAGACTACAGATATCTTCTGTACTCTTATCGGAGGTTTTTGTTTTTAATTTCAGGAGCATATGGAGCCCGGAACTGTTGTTGAGGATTTCTATCTTGCTTCCTGCATACTTCTGGATGGCTATAGTGGCCAGTTGGATTTTTTGGGCATAAAGTTTACGAAGTTTTTTTAAGTTAGTTTGGTAATAACCTTTTTCCATATAAAGAGAAAGAGTTAATTGTTCCGCCTTGGAACAAGTTTGGGTATAGCCTCCCAATACTTCTTCAAAAAGTTGGTGCATAGGAACGGGCAGCACCATATAACTGACCTTTATTGATGGAAAAAGGGTTGAAGAAAAGGAACCCAGATAAACCACGAGATCTTTGTTGTCTAAACCTTGGAGCGAAGGTACAGGCCGGCTGTCATAACGGAGTTCACTGTTGTAGTCGTCCTCAATTATAATACTGCTGTTTTGAAAAGCCCAATCCAAGAGAGCATGGCGACGGGCTACGGGCATGACGGAGCCGGTGGGAAACTGATTTGAGGGGCTTACGTAAACGGTGGATCGAATATTGGTTGGCAGCTTTTCAATTTGGATCCCATCTTGATCAATAGGGACACCGGTCATCTTAAAATCCCTGTCTTTAAATATTCCCTGAATAGGTAAATAACCCGGGTCTTCAAAGGATACATAATCAATGCCCATTCTCTGTAAAATAATGCTCAAAAGATTGATTAACTGCTGAGTGCCGGCACTGATCACCACCTGGTCCCAATTACACCGGACTCCTCTGGATTGATAGATATACTTGGAAATCTCATGACGTAAAGGGGCTTCGCCCCTGGGGTTTCCTTCTAGTAAAAGAAGATGGGAATAATCGGTTAATATCGTATTAAAACACTTCTTCCATTTAACAAAGTCAAAACAGGAGGGATCGTAATATGTTGATTCAGAAAATGAATCCTCTAAGGAAAAATGGGATGCAGGCGGACTATCAAAGAAAGGCTCATTTAAAACAAAGGTTTTATTTTCCTCAGTAGGGATTGTATTTACATAATAACCGGATTGGGGCTTGCTGTTGATGTAACCCTCCACTAAAAGTTGATTATATGCGAGCTCCACTGTGGTTATGCTAAGGCTTAAAGCTTTTGATAACGATCTGAGAGAGGGAAGCTTCTCACCGGGTAGAATATCATCCTTGAGGATGGCATCTTTTATATACGTAAAAAGCTGTATGTATAGGGGAGTGGATATCGAATCATTTAATACAGGGGTGAGAGTAATCATAGCGTCTCCTGACTGTTATATGGATTTTTACAAAACTGTATTTACATATTCGGGTATTGTTGGGTTAATTTGAATATATGTCTAAACTGTATATATGAAAATAGTTCAAACTGACTATTTCATTAGATACAATTTAATAGTATTATAATAGATAGGATAGTTAAAGTAAAGAAATAATAGTAAATAAAGAAAGAGAAAAGAGAAGCAAAAATGGCGAATAAAGAAAAGACTAATACCATTATAATGACTGGGTTGATGATGGCAATCACTACTATAGCTACCATGGTAATCGCAATTCCGGTACCTTTTACCAACGGATACATTCACTTGGGAGACAGCATGATTTTCCTGTCAGTCTTGCTTCTGGGGTGGCGCTATGGTACTGTGGCAGCAGGGGTAGGTTCTGCGCTGGCGGACCTGTTTCTCGGCTATGTTCATTGGGCACCCTGGACTTTGTTGATCAAGGGACTAATGGCTCTCATTATGGGATTGATTATAGCAAAGTGCAGCGGAAACAAGCGGAATACGGTCATTGCATGTTTTACAACAGCTGGTTTTTGGCTTGTCTTTCATTACACTGTAGACCGCATTGTAAGATATGAAGCAACTCATAATCCTGCAGCTCTTTTGACAGATGAAGTTCCTACCGTATCAGAAGTGGGAGGTTTCGTGAATTCGATGCAGAGCCAACTGATGCTGGTTGCCTTGTTGATTCCTGTTTTCCTTATTATCATTTCTTTGGTTATCCGGAAAACAGAACATGTTGTTATTCCTCTTTCAGAGATCCTGGGTATGACTTTGGCCGGGTTATGGATGGTATTCGGATACTATATTGCCGGTGGTATAATGTACGGAAATTTTGCAGTATCCGCTTTTAGCATTCCAATGAATATGATTCAGTTTGTCATGGGCTTTCTGGTAGCGACTTTGCTTAGGGCGGCATTGTCCAAAACTCCGATTTTAAAGAAATAGAAGACAAGGGGACGCTTAGACTGTCTTGCCGGCAAGACAGTCTAAGCGTCCCCTTGTCTTTTTTGCTGTATCAGGAAAGTAGGCCTTTTTTCACTAAATAGTTGGCTGCTTTCGATTCCTCTTTAAAGAGAGCAAGCATAGAATTGGTTAATAAAGTATTTTGAGTTGATGGATGTTGGATCAAATAATCGGCAATAATCAGGGTTAATGTTCTTTCGTTTATTTTTTGCAGAAGATTTGGCAGATCTTTCTTAAGGATTTTTCGATTTTTAATACGGCCGCTAAAATCCTTCATTTCCCGTTCAATTTCCCGGCGATAAGCCTGTACAGTTTCTTTAAGGCTGCGTTCAAAAACTGAATTGGAATAAAGGTGAGCCGGGTTAAGCCCAAATATTTTACCTGCCGTTTCAGCAGCTTCTAAAGTTCTCTTGTTAAAAATACCCTTTGGAAAACAATAATAACTTCCATCATAAAACCCAAATTTTTTTAATGTGTCCAGATAGCCCAATCGCATAATGCGCATTGCATTAGAACCCTTAAAAACCAATATGTTACCTAAGTCCCATTTTGAGCGGATCCGTATCAGATGATCTGCTTCTTTCAATGGGTCTTTACGGATCAAACCTGCTGAATTCAAATCAACGGCAACTATATGGCCGGCACCTTTTTTTAAAGCCATGTCAACAGGAAGGTTATCAATATAGCCTCCGTCTACATATTTTACATTATCAATATTTTTTGCTCTTAAAGCAGGAAAAATAGAGGAACTTGCTAAAATAAAATCTACCAGCTTTCCTCTTGGAATATCTTCTTTATAAAGATAATGGGGAGCAAGAGAAGGTAACTCGACTGTGACCAGGCCATATTCCATCTTACTGTTACGCACTGCAGTTTCATCAATATATTGAAATAATAGTTCCTTAAGAGGCCCATCCTCTTTCTTGGCAATGCCCGGTTCAAAGACCATACTTGTTTCCAACTGCTCCCATAACGATACAGATAAATCAAAAGCATTTTGTGCAATCATAGCACCATTAATGGCCCCGACTGACGTTCCGGCAACAATGTCAATAGGGATGTCCATCTCCCGTAAGGCCTGCCACACGCCAATTTCATATGCGCCTCTGGCCCCGCCACCACCTAAAATCAGGGCAGTTTTTATATATTTCGACATGTGATTATCCTCCCATCTTCTGTTTATAATAACAATGAAAAATTCATTTGTAAACGATTCCTTATAACCTAATTTTTCTTGAACATTTGTTCTAAATCGTGTATAATAAATGAACAAACGTTCGCATATTGAGGAAGAAAAATGGATTGTTATGAAAAACTCAGAATCCTTGCTGACGGAGCAAAATATGATGCCTCCTGTGCTACAAGCGGTGTGGAGAGAAAGAATGTAGGACGCATGGGCAATGCCTCCTGTGCGGGGATTTGTCATTCCTGGTCAGCTGATGGGCGGTGTATTTCCCTGCTTAAAGTGCTTTTGACTAATAAATGCGTTTACGATTGTGTATATTGTATCAATCGCAGAACCGCAGATGTTGAAAGGGCATCCTTTGAATCCGAAGAGCTGGCAAGGTTAGCAATGGAGTTTTATAGAAGAAACTATATTGAGGGCTTGTTTCTGTCTTCGGCGGTCGAAGGCTCTCCGGACCGGACCGCAGAGCGTATGCTGCGCTGCTTTACTCTGCTGCGGGAGAAATACGGTTTTGCCGGTTACATTCATGCCAAAATCATACCGGGTACATCGCCTGAACTGATTCATCAGATCGGTATGACAGCAGATCGGGTCAGTGTCAATATCGAGCTTCCCTCAGAAGGGAGCCTGATGCGGCTGGCCCCACAAAAGAAGTCTGCAGGGATTTTCCTGCCGATGAAACAAATCGGGGACACCATAGCCGACCGCAAACAGATCGGCAAAGGATGCAGCGGTTTTGGTATTTCATCCGGTGCAGGCCTACAGGAAGCTCGGGAAGAAAACACAGGCTCTCTTTTGATCCCCGGCAGCCTACCGCCGAGAAAAAAATATAAGGAGCGGTTTGCTCCGGCAGGCCAGTCCACCCAGATGATTATAGGCGCCAGCCCTGAGACGGACCGGCAGATCATCCGTACTACGGAAAGTCTCTATCAGAGTTTTCATATGAAGCGCATATATTTTTCAGCCTACATTCCAATCCATGAATCCCCTGTACTTCCATCATTGCTCACTCCCCCGCCATTGCTACGGGAACATCGGCTTTATCAGGCCGATTGGCTCATGCGGTTTTACGGCTTTACAGCAGGGGAGATACTGGATGCCAAAACACCGTTTTTAGATTTGAGCCTTGATCCTAAATGTGCTTGGGCTCTGCGTCATTTGGAGCTGTTTCCAGTGGAGATCAACAAGGCTTCCCTTGAGGAACTGCTCCGTATCCCCGGGGTAGGAACTTTGTCTGCTAAAAGAATCATTAGACAGAGGCGTATGGCTTCTGTAAAATTTGATGATCTGAAAAAAATAGGCGTAGTGGTAAAACGTGCAAGATATTTTATTACCTGTAACGGACGCTATTACGGCGGCGGGGATTTGGAGCCTGAATATTTACGAGGGCGGATTCTTAACTTCCGACAGATTAGAGAAAGCTTATTGCCAATAAACGATGATATGCAGATCTCCATGTTTACAGAACAGGCAAAGCTAGGGTCACAGCATACGGAAATGATTCCGGAGGTTTTGCATGGGACACACGATTGATTATTTATATGACGGCAGTTTTGAAGGCTTTCTGACCTGTGTGTACTCCCATTATTATAAAGAAAGAGCGGCCGGGATTTATCCTGCAACCAGTTATCAAAATACCTTGTTTCATGACAGCTGCACGGTCTCAACAGACATGGTCAAAGCTGAGAAAGTTTATGATGCAATCGCCGGGAAAATTTCAGAGCAAGATTTAAAAAGAATCTATTATGTATTTCTTTCAAGCCTGCCGGATAAAGATAATATCGCCTTTCAGTATATTCGTATGGGGTTTAAACTTGGGAGAGGGATAAGCTCCTATCATAGCCACCCCATTGTGTTCGCAGCCCAACAGGCTGCCAAAAAGGTTTCTTTTGAAGCCCACCGCCTGACAGGCCTTCTCCGGTTTACGGTGCTTACTCTTGATAAAGACGACAGAAATGGTGAATTTTTGTATGCTAAAATTAAACCTGACCATGATGTGCTTGCGTTGTTGGGGGATCATTTTTCAGATCGCTTTAAGAATGAGCCCTTTATTATTCATGATTACCGCAGAAACAAAGCTTTGTACTGCCAAAATGAAAAATGGCATATTGGGCCGATAGATGAAAAGGCTCTGCCCGGAACATCCATCGAGGAAAAGGAGTATCGTCGGCTTTGGAAAAATTATTTTAAAAACATTGCCATCAAAGAGCGTACCAATCCGATGTGCCAAAAACGGATGATGCCGGTTCGTTATTGGGACTGTCTAACGGAAATGCAGTAAAAATTTTCTACAGTCGAAAATTTTCTACGGATGCATTATAAAACGTGATATCCTATATATAATGAAATGACCTAAGGAGGATCAATCAATTGGACGGTACAATTATTTATCCCATAGCTATTGTTATCATTTTGCTTCTTGCGGTAATCGTACTTTATAACGGGCTTGTCAGGAAACGTAACAATGTGGAATCCGCCTGGGCAAATATTGATGTCCAACTAAAAAGAAGATTTGACTTGATTCCTAATTTAGTAGAAACTGTTAAAGCATATGCGAAGCATGAGAAAGAAACTTTTGAAATGATAACCGAACTCAGGACTTCCTTTAGAAATGCCTCATCTCCAAAGGAGATTGAGAAAATCGACAATCAGATGAACCGAGCTGTAAAAAGGCTCTTTGCAGTAGCCGAAAGCTATCCGGAACTGAAGGCCAGTCAGAACTTCATGATGCTACAGGAATCCCTGGCAGGAACAGAAAACCGAATCGCTTACAGCAGAAACAATTATAATCATTCAGTTATGAGTTATAATACAGCCATACAAACCATTCCCGGCGTATGGATCGCAAAGCCTATGGGCTTCAAACCAAAAGATTTTTTTGAGGCAGAGGACACAGAAGTTCACAATCCGGTTCGAGTAAATTTGGATTAACTAAAATGATCAGGTTAAAGAAGGAGGAGACAAGTTGGCCAGTCAATATGTAAGCATCTATGATCTAATCAACAACAGCAAACGTAACTCGATCATGGTAGTAATAGCGTACGTTCTATTGTTTGCTTTGCTTTTTGCCTTTATTGGTTTCATGCTCGGCGGAACAACCTTGAACGGAGGAAGTCAATACGATATTTTTTTTACCATGATAACGGGAGGTATACTTGGGATACTTATTTCTTTGATCATATCTTTTTATACCTATCGAAATAGCGGAAAAATATTAGCAAAGGCAGCTAATGCTGTGGAAGTAAGGAAAGAAGAGTATCCATTTCTTTATGAAACCATCGAATCCATTGCTATCGGTGCACAAGTCGAACCCCCCAAAGCGTACTTGATAGAAACCTATGAACTTAATGCATTTGCTTCCGGATCCGGTGGAGGGAAATCCATGGTAGCTGTAACTAGGGGGCTTTTGGAAACATTAAACAGGGAAGAGCTGGAAGGAGTTATTGCCCATGAAATTGCTCATTTGAAGAATGATGACATCAAATTTGTATCCCTTGTTGCTGCCCTCTCAGCTACACTGCTGCTTCTCATAAGAATGCTCAGCAGAAGCTTCTTTTACTCCGGCAGAGGAAGAAGATCAAGCTCCGGAGGATCTCAAAAGGGTGGAGGAAATCCGCTAATCACTTTGATCCTGATCGTTTTAGCGGTGCTGGCTATGGCCCTTGCTCCGTTGGTTGTTAAAGCGATGCAAAGTGCTGTATCTAAGCAAAGAGAGTATTTGGCTGATTCTTCCGGAGCTGCAATCATCGGATATCCTTTGGGTTTGGCTTCAGCTCTGGAAAAAATCGATGCACGAAATAAAGCCTATTTG
>JAQUJQ010000061.1 GCA_028680875.1 Eubacteriales bacterium | reverse complement strand
TTTTATCTATGGACTGGATATGGCAGATGCCTATATAAAATCGGATAAAGCGGAAACTATCCTGGTGATAGGTGCTGAAATGATGACACGACATTTGGATTGGAAAGATCGCAGCACCTGTGTATTATTTGGAGACGGTGCAGGAGCAGTGATATTAAAAAAAGGAAATGGATTAAAATCTATCGTAATTACTGCAAAAGGAGATGACAAACTTCTTGTGATAGGAAACGTATTTTGTTCGAGTCCTTTTAGCAATCAACCTCAAACTGATCCTCATTTTCGGATGAACGGAGGCGAAGTTTTTAAATTTGCGGTAGGATCTGCCTTGCGTGATGTAAAAGAAGTGATGAAGAAAGCCGGAGTTACTGTTTCCGATGTAAAAATGATTGTACCACACCAAGCAAACCAGAGAGTTTCTCAATTAGTCAAGGAAAAAATGGGGTTCTCTGATGAACAGGTGGCATCTGCAATCGATCATTATGGAAATACATCATCTGCCAGTATCCCTTTACTTTTAGATGAACTGGTGGAGGAAGGAAAATTAGTATCGGGAGATATTATTGTTTTAACAGCTTTTGGTGGAGGCTTAACCACCGGAGCTTGTGTAATAGAATTATAATTAAAAGTATGGAGGAAATTAATATGACTTTTGAAAAAGTTGCAAAGATTATTGCAGAAGCAAGGGATCTGGATATTTCAGAGATAAAAATGGATACTTCTTTTGAAGATATGGAATTGGACTCTCTTGATGTTATTGAGGTTGTTATGGCCATTGAAGAAGCATTTGGGATCAATATCGATACAGAAGGGGATTTAAGAACAGTAGAGGATTTGGTCAAGTTGGTTGACAATCTGAAATAGATGGGATTGGAGTAATAATGAATACAATCATCTGTAGTATGTTAGGAATAAAATATCCAATAATTCAAGGGGGAATGGCTTGGGTCGCCAATGCATCCCTGGCCGGATCCGTTTCCAATGCCGGCGGTCTCGGTATCATAGCAGCCGCCAATGCACCTGTGGATTTTGTACGTGAGGAGATTCGTAAAACCAGAGAAATAACAAACAGGCCTTTTGGAGTTAACATTATGCTCATGAGCCCATTTGTTGATGACATAGCAAGACTTGTTATCGAAGAGAAAGTTAAGATCTTAACCACCGGGGCAGGCCTTCCGTCGAAATATATGAAAGATTGGATTGAAGCCGGTATAAAAGTCGTTCCCGTGGTTCCATCCTGTGGAATCGCCAAAAAGATGGAACGATCCGGTGCTAGTGCAGTCATTGCAGAAGGTGGGGAAGCCGGTGGCCACATTGGGGAATTAAGTACCATGGCCTTAGTACCACAAGTATGTGATGCAGTGGATATTCCTGTTATAGCGGCCGGTGGAATCGGGGACGGACGAGGTTTGGCCGCAGCACTGATGTTGGGAGCAGCCGGCGTGCAAATGGGTACAAGATTTTTAGTTGCAAAGGAATGCACAATACATCAGACTTACAAAGATAAAATTGTTGCTGCCAAGGACATTGACACGATGACCACAGGCAAACGCCTTGGCCATCCGGTACGTGCCCTTAAAACTCCTTTTACCCGGGCTTTTTTAAAAAATGAAAATGATTGCTTTAAAACTCTCGAGGAGTTGGAAGCCTTTGGAGCAGGTGCTTTACGGAAGGCAGTGATGGAAGGGGATGAAAGGGCTGGTTGTTTTATGGCAGGACAAAGTTGTGGCTTGGTGAAAAAAGAACAGACTGCCAAAGAAATCATTGAAGAAGTCATTGATCAGGCAAAAATAACATTAGGTGGTGTTGAAAAATGGGTAAGATAGCCTTTGCATTTTCCGGTCAGGGAGCCCAGAAAAGCGGTATGGGTAAAGAGCTGGCAGATATCTCCAAAAGTGCCGGGGAAGTGTTCAAAATGGCGGATTCCATTCGGCCAGGTACATCTTTTCAATGCTTTGAAGGATCAAAGACAGTATTAAACTCCACTCAGAATACCCAGCCTTGTCTTTTTTGTGTGGATTTGGCTGCGGCGGAAGCCTTAAAAGAAAAAGGTGTTTCCCCGGATTATTTATCAGGTTTTTCTTTAGGAGAGATTCCTGCATTGGCTTTTGGCGGATATTTATCTATGGAAAAAGCTTTTCAATTTGTTATAAAAAGAGCAGAATACATGGAGACAAGCGGAAAAGAACATCCCGGAACCATGTTTGCAGTCTTGGGGTTGGAAGCAAAACAGGTGGAGGCTATTTGCCTTTGTTTTGAGGGTTGCTATCCGGCAAATTATAATGGGAAGACCCAAATAGCCGTATCATGTATCCTCGAGTCAGCAAAAGGCTTTTCAGAAGCAGTAACGGCCCAAGGTGGACGGGCAATCCGGTTAGCAGTAAGTGGAGGTTTTCATTCACCTATGATGAATCAGGCACGGCACGACTTAGAAAAGGAATTCTCAAATTTACGCTTTCGAAAGGGTAAAATACCTGTTTTTTCAAATGTAACAGCACAGCCTTATGATGGAGAGGAACTTCTTTTTCGTCAGGTTAATTCCCCTGTACTTTGGTATGAACTTATATGTAACTTGAAGGAGCTGGGAGTGGATACCTTTGTTGAGGTGGGCATCGGCAGAACTTTATGTAACCTGATTCAAAAAATCATGCCAACAGCCCTTATTTTAAATGTAGAAGATGGGGAGAGCCTAAAGAATACAGAGGAGGTATTAAAGAATGTTGGAAGGTAAAAAGGCGATTATTACCGGTGCAAGCCGAGGAATCGGCAGGGCTATCGCCATAGATTTTGCTAAAAACGGAGCTGCAGTAGCATTGATTTATGCAGGTAACAGTGAAGCTGCCGCTGAAGTTGTAACACAAATTAAAAACGAAGGCGGTGAAGCATTCGCTTATCAATGTGATGTACGTTCCTTTGAAGATACAAAAAAAACGGTTGAAGATATAATAAATAATTTCACAAGAGTTGATATATTAGTTAATAATGCAGGCATAACCAAAGATGGTCTTATGCTGACCATGAGTGAGGAAAATTTTAATATGGTGATGGACACCAATCTGAAAGGAACCTTCCATATGATTCGTCATCTTTATTCTCATATGATGAAACAAAGAAAAGGACGTATCATTAATATGGCATCTGTTGCAGGAGTCATGGGAAATGCAGGTCAATCAAATTATGCCGGTGCGAAGGCGGGGATTATCGGGTTAACCAAATCCGTAGCAAAAGAGTTGGCTTCAAGAAATGTGACTTGCAATGCTATTGCTCCGGGATTTATCCAAACGGATATGACAGCCAAGTTAACAGATAGAGTGGTGGAAACCGCCCTGCAACAAATTCCGTTAAAAAGAATGGGGTATCCGGAAGAAGTTGCCAAATTAGCAACCTTTTTAGCATCAGATAATGCAGCTTATATTACAGGACAGGTCATCCAAATAGACGGGGGGTTATGTATGTGAGACGAGTAGTAATAACAGGTTTAGGAGTCATCTCGCCGATCGGAAATAATGTTGAAACCTTTAAGAATAATGTTATGAACGGAATTTGTGGTATTGATTATATTACTCATTTTGATACCTCAGATTTTAAAGTTAAAATAGCGGCAGAAGTAAAAGAATTTTCTATTACAGACTATATTGAAAAGAGTGAAGCCAGACGGATGGATATATTTACTCAATATGCCATGGCCGCTGCTGAACAAGCTATAGCCGATAGCGGGATTAGCGGAAAAGTTGATCCGCATCGTTTTGGTGTATATGTAGGTTCCGGTATTGGAGGAATGGATTCATTTATAAATGCAACTAATAAATTGACAAAGGATGGGCCGCGTAAAGTATCTCCTCTTTTTATTCCGATGATGATTTCAAATATTGCTTCTGGGACGATTGCAATCAAGTATGAAGCAAAAGGGCCTAGTCTGCCGGTAGTTACTGCCTGCGCTACATCAACCAATGCTTTGGGTGAAGCCTTCAGGGCCATTCGTTATGGATATGCAGATGCCATTATTGCAGGAGGGACGGAAGCTGCTATAAATGGCCTCAGTGTAGCCGGTTTTACAAATTGTATGGCACTTTCTACCCGAAATATTCCCGATGATAGTTCAATTCCTTTTGATAAAAGACGGGATGGTTTCATCATGGGAGAGGGAGCAGGGATCCTTATTCTTGAAGACTACGAGCATGCAAAAAAACGCGGTGCTAAAATCCATGGAGAAATTACAGGATATGGGAATACCTGCGATGCCTACCATATTGTAGCACCTCATCCGGAGGCAGAAGGGG
This sequence comes from Eubacteriales bacterium, assembly GCA_028680875.1. Lineage (GTDB taxonomy): Bacteria > Bacillota > Clostridia > Peptostreptococcales > Anaerovoracaceae > JAQUJQ01. The sequence goes on along the minus strand of JAQUJQ010000061.1, from coordinate 3,821 downwards.
CAATTAATGCGATCCGTTTGGCCTTAGAAGAAGCAAATTACGAGAAAGGAATGAAGGTTTATTATAATGCTCACGGGACTTCCACATCGCTTAATGACAAATCTGAAACCCTGGCAATTAAGTCTGTATTTGGAGAAAAAGCAAAAGAGATTAATATAAGCAGTACGAAATCCATGACAGGACATATGCTGGGAGCGGCAGGTGCCGCTGAAGCAATCGTTTCTATATTAGCTCTTCAAAACAATCGGATTCCGCCAACTATCGGCTATAAGGAAGCTGACCCGGAATGTGATTTAAATTATACCCCAAACGTTAGCAGGGAAGCAGACATTGATCTAGCTATTTCTACATCTCTTGGTTTCGGTGGCCATAATGGAGTTTTAACATTTATAAAAGGGGAGGATGAATAAAATGGATCGGGCTGAACTTGAAAAGATTTTACCTCATAGAAAGCCTATGCTGCTGATCGACGAAGCTTATATAAATGAAGAAGGAAAAGCTGTTGGATTCTATAAAGTCCTGGGAAATGAATTCTTTTTACAAGGTCACTTTCCGGAGAATCCCGTAGTTCCCGGAGTGATTCTCTGTGAAATGATGGCCCAGACCTGTGGAGTACTCATTACAAAAAGAACCGATGGAAGGACTCCATATTTTACAAGCTTAGATAAAGTTCGTTTTAAGAATCCTGTGATACCCGGGGACAAGGTGGAATTTCTCTGTGAAATTACGAAAGTAAAGGGGCCTTTCTATTTTGCTAAAGGAAAAGGCTTTGTTACAAGTAAATTATGTGTGGAAGGAGAGTTTTCTTTTGCTTTGATTTGACAACGAGAGTTATTGTGATAAAATTACTGCTATCTATTAAACTATATTAAATAGATGGAGGTTTAAATTGGAGAGACCAAAGCGACAATGGGGTGATCGGCAAGAAGCCCGCCGTATTCGAGATTTGGACCCTGTGCACCAACTTATGCCTTATTTTTTACCAAAACGTTGCGACGCAGAGGTCTATATGCATGAAAAAGTTGATGTAACCAATACACTTCAATATATAAAAACACAAAATGAATTGAATCCCGAACATAAGATGACTTTGTTTCATGTGGTTTTGGCCGGAATGTCCAAAACAATCATACACATGCCTTATTTAAACCGGTTTATTTCCGGCAAACGTTTTTATGAAAGGCATGAAGTATCTCTATCCTTTGTAATAAAAAAACAGTTTACTGAAAAAGGCGAAGAGAGCTTAATGATATTAAAGACTAAAGAAGATACTACACTAAATGAGATTAGTCGAAAAGTAGCGGAAGAAGTGAAAGGAATACGTGAAACTGGAGGAAATCAACTGGATCGGGTTCTTCATTTTTTAGTCCGTTTCCCCAGGCCTGTTTTGACTCTATTTACAACACTTTTAAATATTCTTGAGTATTATGGAAAGATGTCAAAGTTCTTATGGGAAATGGATCCATATTATAGCACGGTATTATTGGCAAATTTGGGCAGCATTAAAATAGGAGCGCCTTATCATCATCTTAATAATTACGGTACAAACTCTATTATGGTTACTATCGGAGAGGTACATAAAGAGTTGATTCCGGACAAGGATGGAAATCTCCATTTACGTGATATTATGGAGATGGGTATTACCATTGACGAGCGAATCGGAGATGGGTATTATTTTGCAAAATCCATTAAAATATTAAAACATTTATTACAGAATCCTAAACTTCTGGAGTTCCCCTTTAATGAGGAGGTGGATTACGATGATTAAAACTCCTTGGTATGAACATTATGGCCATGTCCCGAAACATCTGGAATATCCTGATATTACTATGTTTGAAATGATTGAACGCACGGCGATAGAATACCCCGATTATATTGCTTATGAATTTATGGGAACCACAGCCACCTATACTCAACTTCTCGATGAGATTCATGAATGTGCGAGAGGGTTGAAATCTATTGGAATCAAGGAAGGAGACCGGGTAACCATTTGCCTTCCCAACATTCCTCAAGCAGTTATTACTTTCTATGCAATTAATCTGATCGGAGCACTCTCCAATATGATCCATCCCCTGTCATCAGAAGGGGAAATCGAGTTTTACCTTAATGATTCACATAGCATTGCAGCCATTACTCTGGACGCTTTCTATGATAAGTTTGCTAAAATTCGAAATAATACATCACTTAAATATTTAATTATAACTAGCATTAAGGATAAATTAGGATTAGCAAAGATCGCAGGATATTATTTAGCAAAAGGACGTAAGGTAAAATCGATTCCTTCAGATGCTCCTATTCTTCGATGGAAAGAATTTTTAGAAAGGGGTAAAAAATATAGTTTAGACTATAGAGCAATTAATCATGGAGGGGATCCGGCAGTAATTCTTTACAGTGGAGGTACCACCGGACTTACAAAAGGCATCCTTCTTACAAATCTAAACTTCAATGCTTTAGCAATGCAAACAAATGCCATGGGAGACTGTTTAGTACCCGGTCATTCCATGCTGGCAATTATGCCGGTTTTTCATGGTTTTGGTTTAGGTATCGGTATACACACTATATTAGCTTATGGATGTAAATGTATTTTAATTCCTACATTCAATGCTCAGACTTTCGGTATATTGCTGAAAAAAAAGCAACCTAATTACATTGCCGGCGTTCCAACTCTATATGAAGCTCTGATCCGAAGTGAAAAGATTCGAGGAGTAAATTTGTCTTGCTTAGAAGGGGTTTTTTCAGGGGGCGATTCACTATCCATTGAATTGAAAAAGAAGGTTGATAGATTCTTAATCGAACATGGAGCAACAGTTCAGATACGAGAAGGCTATGGAACAACAGAATGCGTTACGGCCAGTTGTCTTACACCCAAATATATTGCCAGGGAGGGAAGTATCGGCCTGCCTTTCCCGGATACCTATTACAAAATTGTTAAGCCCAATACCCAGGAGGAAGTACCTTTTGGAGAGGTTGGAGAAATTTGCATAAACGGCCCAACGGTTATGGTTGGCTACGTGGGTAATCCAAAGGAGACTGCACATGTTCTGCAGATACATCCGGATGGCAATACCTGGCTCCATACCGGTGATTTAGGCAGTATGGATGAAGAAGGTTTTATCTATTTTAAGCAACGCTTGAAAAGAATGATTATCTCTTCAGGCTACTCCATTTATCCATCTCAATTAGAAAATATTATTGATGCACATGAAGCGGTTCTTATGTCTACTGTAATCGGTGTAGATGACCCTTATAAGATCCAGAAAATAAAAGCATTTATCGTATTAAAACCAAATATATCTCCTACAAATCAGGTGAAAGAAAGCATAAAAATACATTGTGAGAAAAATATTGCAAAATATGCAATGCCATATGAATTCGAGTATAGGGAATCGCTGCCTAAAACCTTAGTGGGAAAGGTAGCTTATACAATTCTGGAAGCAGAAGAACGTGAAAAAGAAGCGAAGATAAAAGGGAATGAATAGGCGATGAAAAATCATGTAATTAATATTCAAATAGAGGAAGCCTTACCTTTAGCAAAGCTTTACTTTTTAAAAACTAGCGGAATTGGCTTGGAAACAGATAAACACAAAAGAATGTGGAACCGGGCCGAACAGGTTTATGAAGATGTAAGCAAGAACCTGCAGTTGCAGGCGGTGCTATCTGTTTATTCTCCGGATTTGACGGGAAAAGATATGAAAATTAACGGAAGGATTTTTTCATGTAATGGGTTTGAACAGCTGGAGCATAATTGCTTATTTAGAGTTTATGCATATATTTTGACAGCAGGGGACTTCAAAGTGAACAGTGATCAAATTGTAGATCAA
>JAQUJQ010000060.1:5737-8116 GCA_028680875.1 Eubacteriales bacterium | reverse complement strand
AGGAAGTTGAATGCGTTCATGGAAGGGGAGCCTCCGATGTGAAATCGGGCCATGGTTTCCAGATTTATGCAGGAGCTACTCTCTTGAAGTTGAGAGAGATGGGGTACAAATTTAAAGGTACTTTTATGTATACCGGTGTTGTACAAGAGGAACCGGCTGAAATGGTGGGCATGTCTTACCTGATCGATAATACCTTTAAGGAGAGAGGCCTCGACTATGATGCCATGGTTTCTTCAGAAGCAACCAGTTTAAATTTATACCTTGGGCATAGAGGCAGAACGGAATATCTAATTACTACTTATGGCAGAACCAGCCATGGAAGCCGTCCTCATTATGGAATCAATGCAATTTATAAAGCAATCCCTGTGATTCAGGCCATACAAGACGAACTGATTCCCAGTCTAAAAGCAGATCCGGAAGGGGATTTGGAGGATGCATCTTTATCCCTTAATATTATTTCATGTTCCCCGGGAGCTCTTTCTATTGTTCCTGATCAGTGTTTCTTATCAATGGATAGAAGAACACTGCCCGGTGAAACTGCAGAGACAGCTCTTGCAGAACTGCAAGCCATTCTGGACAAGGTGGCTGCAGTGGACCCCGAGTTTAAAGCCGATGTGGTTGTAAAAAGAGCCGTGGAAAAATCCTACACAGGAATGGAATTTGATGTGGCTAAGGATATGGCTCCCTGGAAAACTCCCAAAGATCATCCATTTGCAAAGGCTTGCGCCTCTGCGCTGGAAGCAGTCGGGCAAGAGGTAAATTATGGGTACTGGTCCTTTGGAACGGATGGCAGCAAGACTGCCGGAATTGACCGGAAGCCTACCATCGGTTATTCTGCGATGCAAGAACAGTATGCTCACACTCCATTTGATAAGTGCAGACTGGATTACATTGAATTAGCCATCGCAGGAAATGCCGCCATCTTCCTTAAAAGCAGTGAAATGAATAAGGAAGAGTTTAAAAAATTAGTATTCTAGGAAGGAGTGGAATGCATTGAGTAAGGTAGAAAAGAAAAAGTATACCGAAGAAGCTGATTATAGTTACAATCTTAGAACGGCAAGAGAAGAAGCATTGCGGTGTCTTCTATGTATTGATGCCCCTTGTAGTAAAGGTTGCCCGGCCGGTACCGATCCGGCCAGCTTTATCCGATCCATTCGATTTAATAACATAAAAGGTGCAGCGGAAATAATACGAAGTAACAATGTGTTAGGTGGTTCATGTGCAAGAATCTGTCCTTATGATAAGTTATGCGAGGAAGAATGCAGCAGGTGCGGTATTGACAGACCCATTCAGATTGGTCGGCTTCAGAGATTTGCTACTGAGCAAGAGAAAGCATTTAAAATGAAAGTTCTTCAGGCGCCAAAGAAAAAGAAACCGTTTAAAGTCGCTTGTATTGGCGCAGGGCCTGCTTCTTTAGCATGTGCGGCAAAGCTTGCAATGGAAGGATACCAGGTTACCATTTACGAAGAAAGAGATAAGGCAGGCGGCGTTTTAACCTATGGAATTGCACCCAGCCGTCTTCCGGAGCATGTTGTAGTCCATGATGTTAAAACAGTTAAAGATCTTGGCGTAAAATTTGAATTTGGAGTAAAAGTCGGCAAGGACATAGATCTGAAAGAAATGGGTTATGATGCCATCTTTATCGGAGCAGGGCTTTGGAGCGCAAAGACACCCAATATACCTGGCCTGGATAAGAAAGGTGTCTGGACTGCGATTGATTTTCTGGAAAAAGCAAGGGCTGAAAAGGAAAAATTTAAACTCGGTGAGGATGTAGTTGTTATTGGAGGCGGAGATGTAGCAGTCGACTGTGCAGTGACCGCTAAACTTTTAGGTGCAAAGAATGTACATATCATGTATCGGAGAACTATCGAAGAAGCTCCGGCAGACATGCCCGAATTCATTTATGCTTTATCATTAGGAATCAGCCTGACCACTAACATGGCTCCGGCAGAAGTAATGGGAGATGATAAGGTCGAAATGGTTGCTTTTAATGGCAGAGACGGAGTTTCCGGCGCTAAGATTAAGGCAGATACAGTAGTTTTCGCTATCGGCCAACAACCGGAAGACATGACGGCAATTGCCCCTGTTAAACTTTCTGAAAAAGGAGTAATAAAAGCTGGAAGTAATGGTAAAACCAGTGTAGCCGGAGTCTTTGCGGCAGGTGACGTAGTCAATGGAGGCAAGACAGTTGTCCAGGCTGTTGCAGATGGAAAGGAAGCAGCAGACAGCATTATTGCCTATCTCGTAAAGAAAGAAGGTGTGAAATAAGATGGCAGTCAAGAAAGATTTATCAATCGAATATTTAGGAGTAAAATGTGAAAATCCGTTCTTCCTTTCATCGTCACCTGTTGGAAGTAATTACGAGATGGTTGCAAAAGC
>JAQUJQ010000060.1:0-5637 GCA_028680875.1 Eubacteriales bacterium | reverse complement strand
ATGCAGTATGGGTATGAAATAGTCAAGGATATGATTAACGGCATGTCTCACTTTATGGACGAACGAGGCGTAGATCAGATTGAGGAATTTGTAGGCATGGCTCTACCGAAACTTGTCCCTGCTGAAGATTTAAACCGTGACTTTAAGGTTATTCCGAAAATTGATGAGAAGAAATGCGTTGGATGTGGCAGATGTTACGTCTCATGTTACGATGGGGCTCACCAGGCCATCGATTGGGATGATAAGAAGAGAAGACCCAGCATCAATGATGATTGTGTGGGTTGTCATCTATGCGTCAATGTATGCCCGGTTAAGGATTGTATCACCCCGGGTGAAATCAAATGGAAAGAAGGTAGAAAACAAGTAGAAATTAAAATAAAACAAAATTACGACTAAAATAAAAATAAGATAGGGGAGACGTTTTGATTGTCTTACTTAGAGGACAATCGGAACGTCTCCCTGTCTTTTTCCTACTATCTTACTGTTCGATTTTACGAAGAACAATGAGAGATATGGAAGCTGTTAAGCAAATTAGGGCAATAAGTGCCCAAGCCTGATTAATGCTATGATCAACAAGATAATAACCCATCTTAAGTGGGCCGATGGCCCGGCCTGTACCCTGAATGATATCAAAAATAGACTGAAAGCGGGCTCTATGTGAGATGGGGGAGTTATTTGCAATATAAACGCCAGTGTTTGTGGCAGATATTATTTCTCCCGTAGTCCATATGACAGTAAACAGATAAAAAAGAACTAATTGATCTGAAACACCGTAAAGGCCAAATCCGATCATATAAAGAAAGCCGGAAATGGCTAAATTAGTCAAAGGTTTGTTCTTTTTCGTTAGCAACACCAAAAAAGGTGTAATTAACACCACTACAATGCAGTTTAATGAGCAGAGAAAACCAAAATATTTTGCACCTGCAGCGATTCCGAACAGGTCCTTCATTTGCAAGGGTAGCATGAATGATACCTGGGCATAGGAAAAGGATAGAGCGGAAGCGCAGATTGCAAAAGCAATCAATATGGGTGATTTGGCTAATATTACTAAAAGTGATTCGTTTCTTGCTGCCTCCAGAAACCTTGTTTCATCCATCTTTATACGATGATAAGCAGTTTGATCCGGAAGTGTATCTTTTACAAACAAGGCTATGAGACACAGGGCTAAAAGACTTAAAATTCCTTGCCCCCAAAAGATCCACGGTGTGTGATTTTCAAAGAGAAAACCGGCGGCCATAGGTCCTACTGCTCCACCGATATTAACTCCAAGATAGACGAGAGAGAAGGACTCCTGACGGTTCGTGGGAGAGGTTAAATCCATCATCATAGCAGCTAAGACCGGCATGGACATATTCATAAAAAAAAAGGAAATCAGAAGAAAATAGACCACAAGAATGGATTGATATAGAAATCCGGCAGTAAGTAGGGCGCAATCTGCAAGAATCATAGCCGTCAAATATGTTATCCGCCTATTAAAACGGTCTGCAATTTTACCCCCGATCATAGCAGCGGGAATATAGGTTAAAGCTACGATTAACATAAATTTTCCAATTCTAACCTCTGAAAATTCCATCCGAGTACTCAAAAAGAGTGTTAAAAATGGGTACACAAACATACCCATTGCACTGATAATGCGTGCAAGAAGAATGATGTAAACTTGTCCGGGCAATCCCTTATACTGATTCAAAAACTGCATGAACATAGTATAGCATAAATATCCTTTCGTTTACAAAAAAAAGACAATTAAAACGTCCCCCTGTCTTACAAAAAAAAGACAATTAAAACGTCCCCCTGTCTTATAATTTTGTGATATAATTTGCATTAGAAATGGAGGTATTTTATGAAGATAAAGTTTTGTGGTGCCGCTAAATCAGTTACCGGTTCATGTCATTTAATAACAACGGATAAGTATAAAATATTGTTAGATTGCGGCCAGTTTCAAGGCAGTGATGAGATGGATGAATTGAATAGAGAATTTCCTTTTGATCCTGCAGAAATTGACTATGTTTTACTAAGCCATGCTCATATTGACCATAGCGGAAGAATTCCACTTCTAGTTAAAAAGGGATTTCAAGGTAAAGTTTTTTGTACAGATGCAACGGCGGATTTACTAGATATTATGCTGAAAGACAGTGGTTACATACATGAAAAAGAAGCGGAATGGAAAAACCGGAAAAATCAGAGGGCGGGAAGGCCGTTAGTGGAACCGCTCTTTACATATAAAGATGCAGAAAGGTCTTTGCAGTATGTAACGCCTGTAATTTATGACCAGCTTTTAGAGCTTAATGATGAAATTAAAGTTGTTTTCAATGATGCCGGGCATATCTTAGGATCTGCTATTATAGAGGTTTTCATCAGAGAAAATGACGATTTTTCCAAACTGGTTTTCACAGGGGATTTGGGGATGAAGGGAAGACCTATTCTACGGAATCCCACCATTATTAAGAAAGCAGATTATTTAATTATGGAAACCACCTACGGAGATCGAGTCCATGAATCTAATTGGGACAGTATAGACAATCTTATCCAAATTGTACTAAAAACTATAAAGCGGGGAGGAACGGTGGTTATTCCTTCGTTTGCAGTGGGCAGAACTCAGGAGTTGATTTTCGAATTCAACCGTTTTTATGAGGACCATAAGGAATACAGAGAAGACTTGGATAAGGTTATAGTCTATGTAGATAGTCCGATGGCTACATCAGCTACTGAAGTTTTTCGGAGGAATGCCCACGTTTTTGATGATGAGTTGAAGACCTACATATTAAGTGGTGATAATCCGTTGGATTTTAAAAATCTGGAATTTACACGAAGCAGTGAAGAATCCAAAGCTCTAAACAATAATCCTTCACCTAAAATTATAATATCCGCAAGTGGTATGTGTGAAGCAGGAAGAATCAAACATCATTTAAAGCATAATCTTTGGAATCCGTTATCGAGTATTGTTTTTGTAGGTTATCAAGCTGTAGGTACCTTGGGAAGATCTATCATAAACGGTGATAAAAATGTATCTATTTTTGGTGAGAGAATCCATGTGGAGGCAGAAATTTACAACTTGGAAGGTTTTTCGGGTCATGCAGATCGTGATGCTTTGTTGAATTGGCTATCAGGATTTCGCAAGGAACCAAGCCAAATCTTTCTTGTTCACGGAGAAGAGGAATCAAAAAAAGGTTTCGCCGGCCTGGTAAAAAGAACCTTAGAGTATAACTGTACCGTGGTGGAAGATGTAAGCGAATATACACTTATAAAAGGTGGGGTTGAAACCTATGAGGAGTTTGGGAATCATATCATTGCTCCTGAATCCTTGCGTAAGATCAAGAATACAATCTCGTCTGTCCACACTGATTTGGAACAAATACTATACAATACTCATCTGGCGGTGGGAACTAAATTGTCTCCTGAACAGGTAGCGGAAATCAGGAACATCGTATTAGAGCTTGAAAAGAACACAATAAACCTGGGATTAACACTGACGAAAGGTGAGAAATCAGTTTATTAAAATTGAGAATTTCGTATCAAAAATGCCCACAACATTCTTATTTTATGGTATAATATTGATATACTGAAGTTAAATTGAACCCATAAATGGAGGAATTCTCATGTCTTTGCTTAAAGATATTGCTCCAAGCGTACAGCAGGTGGCGGAGGCCATCGCTATTGCCATAGGGGTGGAGGTCGAAATTGTTGACAATGAATTGTCAATCATAGGCGGTACCTCGGTCTATTACGATCGAATCGGTCAAAAAGAAGAGGCGGGCCAAGTAGATGGTAATTATCTTTATGCAAGAGTGCTTCGCACCGGAGTTACAGAATACATAGAAGATGCTAGAAATTATAAATATTACGGTACTGACTTCATTAATGAACCGATGCGAGAAATGGCTGAAATATGCACGCCCATCCGGTTAGATGGTGAAACTATTGGTATTATCGGATTGGTTGCTTTTAATGAAGAGCAAAAGGAAATCTTACTTGATACTGAACGGAGGATGGTTGTTTTTGTGGAGAAAATGGCTGATTTATTATCAGCAAAAGCAGCGCAAAGAGCATCACTTAACGGTAGTGAAATGATGGTCAGTGAGATTACTACCATATTAGAAACCACCCATGAAGGAATATTTGCAATTGATAACAAGGGTTATATTAGACGCTGTAATCGCATGGCAGAAACATTACTACATACTACAAAAAATGACTTGGTAGATAGTCACATCAGCAGATATATGTTAGGAACTCCTGCTTTGGAAGTATTACGCTCGGGTGTGGGTTATACGGAAAATGAAGAGCTTTATGTTAATGATCGTGGGAAATTCCATTTTATTGTGACAGTCAAACCCTTGCTTAAAGATAGTCAAATTTCCGGTGCAGTTATATCCTTACGGGACATCGAGGAAGCACAAAAGTTGGTATACAACATCAACAATCGGGCTTTAAAGTATACTTTTGATGATATCATAGGCAATAGCGAAACTATACGTAGTGCAAAAAATCAGGCTTTACTTACCTCAAGAGGAAACTCGACTGTGTTGATTACTGGAGAAAGCGGGACAGGTAAGGAGATGTTTGCAAAAGCCATACATTACGCAAGCTGCCGGTCGAAGAGCCCATTTGTTACCGTAAATTGTGGTGCTATCCCTGAGAATCTACTGGAAAGCGAACTTTTTGGATATGAAAAAGGAGCCTTTACAGGAGCTAATGATAAAGGTAAAGTGGGGAAATTCGAGCTGGCTAACGGGGGTACTATTTTCCTTGATGAAATTGGAGACATGCCCTTACATCTTCAAGTTAAGATTCTACATGTAGTACAAAATATGAGATTTGAACGGGTAGGCGGGAATAAGACCATTATTGTGGATTTAAGGGTTATTGCGGCCACAAATAAAGATCTGGAAGAAATGATTCGAGAGGGAACCTTCCGTGAAGATCTTTATTATCGTCTTTCTGTAATTCCATTAACCATTCCACCCTTGAGGAATCGCAAGGGAGATATTAAGCTTCTAATGTATTATTTTCTTCGTAAATACAATACATTTATGAATAAACGCATTACAGGATTTTCCGATGTTGTAGAGGAAATCTATATGAATTACGATTGGCCGGGAAATGTAAGGGAGCTGGAAAATGCTGTGGAATATGGAGTAAATATGGCCTTTGGCAACCAAATTGGAAGGGATGCGGTGCCTGCCAGGTTGCTACGAGATGATATGACTGATTTCTCAATTCAGGATTGTAATTTATCTCTGGGAGAACAGGTGAAAAACTACGAACGTGAGATTATCTCCAGAAAGTTAAAGAAATACGGAAACAGTGGTAACGGAAAGGATAAAATTGCTAAAGAGCTGGGTTTATCCAGGGCAACTCTTTATCGAAAATTAGCGGAGTTGGGTATCCGTTAATGCTTTAGGACGGTATGAAATTTGCATATATAAAATTGCAATCCATTATTGTTTTATCAAATGAAGAATATAAGGAGGTTACTAAAAATGTTGAGAACAGCATTACCAAAGGTCGTCACCCCTCTTCCCGGTCCAAAAGCGAAGGAGATCCTCGATAGGCGCGGAAAGGCTATGCCGAATGCCATTCGCTCCATCTATCCCTGCGTAATTAAGCGTGGTGAAGGGGCCATGTTTGAGGACGTGG
>JAQUJQ010000059.1 GCA_028680875.1 Eubacteriales bacterium | reverse complement strand
CAGGTGCGCCCTTCTGAATTAAGTATAGAGTCTTTTGTTACAAAAATGTCAAGCCCTTTTATAGTATGTAACGGATCGGGATTTGAATGGTGAAAAGCAAACTTCGCGGAGCGGCTTCAAAACCGGGAAACTCTTCCACAACTTCGCAAACATAATCTCCTGCCAGAGTATAACCCGCTTTTTTTATTATATCCAGCAGGTGATAGGCACACTCACTTTCTTTTGAAAAATCATTGCAGCAAAGGCGTATATGCAAGCCAGAGGGCAGAGTTTCCACGTCTCCCGGCCCTTTATAGCTATCCTCAACAAAGAAAAAAACTTCGTCGGAGTATAGCCTTCCTTTTTCAAGACAACTTTTTCTTACTATTGTACCCACATTCCAGAAGTAACTGGCGGGCAGGTTGCTCGCAACAAGACTTTGTTTAAGTTCCCGCAGCATCAGCTCATAGCCTGCGTCATCCTGCTCAAAAAAGTTTTTATTGGTTTTATGCTTATATATACGGCGAGAAGGGAAATATTCGAAGAAAGGAGTATTATTAAGAGGCAGGTTATTGCGACGCTCATGGTTTGCAATCATGCGGACAATAGCGTTACGGCTTTGCTCAAGCCGCCGAATGTTTTCTTCAACGGATGTCAACTGATTTTGAAGCAGGCCATACAAAGCTTCGGGATCAGTGTTTTTCAAATGTTGACGAATTTGTTTTAAGGGAACGCCGTGAGCCTGCAGGTATAAAATCATGTCCAGGCGGGCGCTTTGGTTTATATGGTAATAACGGTATCCGGTGCTTTCGTCGATAAACCATGGATGTAGCAGTTTTTCCCGGTCATAATGACGCAGCGTTTCCGGAGTCACATGGTTAAGACGTGCCATCTGTCCTATAGTCAATTTCTGTATGTCCATTGTATCCTCCATGAAGCATGGGGATCGTCCTTACGCTCCCCAAACATTTGTGCCGCAAAAGGGTAATGTAAACCGGCAGCAGGATCTGACTCATATATAAGCCCATAATATAAAAATCTGTTCGTTCAATGGATTGCAGGTATTAAGATTGAATGCTCATTGCCATCTATAATCGATTCGAAATGATATACCGGCTGATAGAATCCTTTTGTGTCCAGTATGTAGTCCAGGCTTATATTTTCGATAATAATTTCATCTATCTTTCCATCGCTAATGTATCGAAACTTTCCCTCTGTCAGCTCTCCAAACGCACCCTTTTTGCTTTTTACTGATGCATCTCTTACTTTCTGATACGTAATCAAATTATTATCCAAGTCTTTCACTGTATTGTCACTATAATAGGTGCAGGTAATGGTTCCATCTATAAGGGTATCTCCCCGAGCCAGCTTGTCCACTTTCCATTGATATCGACCTGCACCTTCATGCGTAAATATAGCTTCCTCAGGAATCGTAATTCCAAAGTCATTTATCGCTTTCATAAGCAAATCCTCTTCAATATTCATAGGCTCTGCCTCATCGTCAAAGCTAGAGAAATCAGTAAAGCTGTATCTTCCGCCAATATAGTTTATCCATACATTATAGGTTGGTTCTCCCCGTTGCCAAAATATTGCATTGTCGTTATAAGCATTTATCTCTAAACCCGCAGTATCAATATCCATGTTTTCAAAAAAACCCCTCACCCATTGGGCAGACTCCTCTTTTTGATAGGTGGGAGCCTTATAGATTGGAGCCAAATCTTGACTTTCATTGAGCGAGGTATTCACGACTATTTCTGCACTATTAAGGTTGATTTTATAAGTATAGTCCTGAGGGATATTTCCCAATTCTTTATGGTCATAATATACAAATATACCTACAAACACTGCAACTGTAATAAGCAGTGGCGACAAGAAACCAATCACACTTATCCCTTTGTTGTTTTTAGCCGTAAAAGCCGATATCAAAGCCATTATGATTCCATATCCGATGAAAGCGCCTAACACATTGTTAAAAATATCATCAACCTCGAAGATTCCTATCCCTGTTTTTAATTGGAAAAGCTCTATGAATAAGGTAAACAGCAGGGAGGCAGCTAAAGTATAATAGAACTTAAAAAACTTATTATGCAATAGTGGCAGCAAAAATCCAAATGGTACAAACATGAATATGTTAAGGATGAGGAACTGCCAGCTCAAAGCAGTAAACTTATTCCAAGCCTCTTGATAGGAACTCAAAAAATGAATGTTCATACTTCCCTGAAAGTGGGAACCCCGGCTTATAAAGGTGACTCCCAGAACCATAATAATATATGCAATAAAAAGACTCCCAAAGATAATTTGCCTCTTCGATATTTTTTTTGGCCCTTTGAGCATTTTTTTATATATAACAACGTAACCAAAGGCACCTAACAAAGCAAATGCCAAAAATCCGATAACGCCGAATAGTAGATATGTCTTAAAAAAATAAATAATCTCGTGAGTTCGCATTTGCCCACCCTTCTATATGTTTTTCTCCACGCATTGTTACAAATTTATCTTACACCTTTTTCCGACCGGCTGCCACAACTTTGTTTGGCACAATCCAAAGCCCATAAAACAAGGGGACGATGATTTTGAAATTCAATCAAAGGTATTAATTCCTGCAAACAGCTACTGTCTCCGGAAAACAAGATTTTATTGGTAAAGCGGAACGCATTCAAGGCGGTAAGCGTAAGAAAGGGATTCGAAAACTCTGTTTCCGGTCCGCAGCCGAAGCTGAACTTATTACAGCGCCAGCCTCCGTCGGTATACTGAATGTTCAAAAGATACTCGGTCTATGTTCGGAGGAAAATTCTGCTTTTTCTGTGACATCAAGCTGGGTTGTCATCGCAATTAGCTCATTTACCCAAACCATACTCGGCAATCTTGTTGAAAAGCTGCCGCCGGGTTATACCTAAGACCTCGGCGGTTTTGGTCATATTGTAGTTATATTTTTTTAAAATTTCCTCAATGTAGATAGCCTCCGTCTCTTTACGAATTTCTTTAAGGTCTTTTTCTTCTACCAAATCCGGTGCCGACGACCTTTCGATCTTTTTCCGGTAGGTTGGGATGGGAAAGGATTCCTGTTGTACTATACCGTCCTCAGACAGTACCACTAACCGTTCAATGATATTCTTCAATTCCCTGACATTTCCGGGATAGTGATAGCTCATCAGAAAATCCATCACGGAATTCTCGATCTTACTGATGGGCTTTTTCATTTCATTTTGAGACCGTTTAAAAAAATAGTCGATAAGAAGAGGTATATCTTCTTTCCTTTCCCGCAGCGGCGGAATGTTTATCACAATAGTACTCAGTCGGTAGTAGAAATCCTCACGAAAACGACCAACTTCGATTTCCTCTGCCAGATTTTTATTTGTGGCCGTAACTAACCGGAAATCTACCTCAATTTCCTCATTGCTCCCCATGCGGTATATGCGCTTGGTCTCGATGGCTTTCAAAAGTTTAGCCTGCATAGAAAGAGGAATATCGCCAATTTCATCCAAAAAGAGGGTGCCGCTGTCCGCTGCTTCAATGCGGCCAATCCTCCTGTTAATAGCTCCGGTAAAGGAACCTTTTTCGTGGCCGAAAAGCTCAGATTGCAGAACAGTTTCTGCAATGGCATGGCAATTCAGATCCATAAAAGTCTTTCCGATTCGGGGACTGTTTTCATGAACAAATCGGGCGATTACTTCTTTCCCTACTCCTGATTCTCCCAGGAGCAGTATGTTGGTGTCACTGTTGGCAGCCTTCTTTGCAATGGAAAGCATATTGCCGAAAGCAGGACTTTCGCTTTCAAGCATGGCATCATATTGATTGACTTTCTCCTTAAGCAATTGATTTTCCTGCTTCAGTTTAAGCATTTTATGGAGTTTGCTGATTTCCCTGAGGAGTTCGGCCGGATCTGCTCCTTTGGTTACATAGGAGTAAGCCCCTTCCCGCATGGCATTCACTGCGTTTTCGATGCTTCCGAAAGCGGTCAGGACAATTACTTCCGTTCCTGGAAAATGCTCTTTGATCTCAAGCAAAAGCTGCTTGCCGTCGATTTCCGGCATCATCAGATCAGTAACAACCAGGTCGTAGGTTTTTTCATTTAAAATCGCCAAAGCTCCGGCCCCCGATGTGCTGACAGTAACCATGTGTCCGTTGGCTTCCAGTATTACTTTCATGACGTTGCAGTAATCCTGTTCATCATCCACAACCAATATTTTCAGGCCTCTTTTGTTCATAATGCTTCTGCCCCTTCCTCTATCGGAATCGTTACGGTAAAAGTTGTTCCCTTTCCAATTTCGCTATCCAGCCGGATTTCTCCGCCCATCTTTATCACCTCGTTGTAGACAATATAAAGTCCCAGACCGTTGCCCTCACGGTTGGCCTTGGTTGTAAAAAACGGATTGTAAATATCATCCACGATTTCAGTGGGAATTCCCTCACCCGTATCGCTTACAGACAGGAGAATGCTGTGATGCTCCGTATGAATGCAGGAGACCTCAATCCGGCCGGATTCTCCGATAATTGCGTCGGCTCCGTTGGAAATGAGATTAATTAAAACAAGCTCAATCGCTTCCACGTTTACCACGGCGAAATGCGGTCCGCTGTATTTATGATATATCTCAATATTTTGTTTAGCCAACCAATTTTTTTGGAGTTCAATAATATACTTAAAATGTGTACTCAAGTCAGTAAGCTCTTTTTTATTAGAAGATAATCTTGAAAATTTAAGCAAATTCTCAATAATTTTACTAGATTTATCTACCGCTCTTTCAATAACCCGGATCGCCTCATCTCTGGTGACCGTATCGTTTTGATCTATTTCTTTCAAAACATAACAATAATTCCGGATCAGGCCCAGCGGGTTGCGGATTTCATGAGCCACTCCTGCTGCCAACTGCCCTATTGCAATCATTTTATTATCCTGAAGCATTTGCCTTTCCGCACTTCGCTCGTCGGTCACATCAACGATCATAAACAATATTTTCCTTACCTTTTCCCGGTTATCTTTTATCGCAAAGGTGTGAACTTCAAATATTCGCTTTCCGGCTGAAATCTCCTCGCTGTTTTCTTTTTCCTCATCAAAGGTCTTTACGATAAGTTGTGTCAGCTTTTCTCTCGCATCCTTATCGCTACTGAGAAGCTCTACTAAAGGCAAGCCTATTGCCTTGTAGCGCTTAATTTGGAGATATTGGGATAAAGCTTTATTTATATCGACGATTTTGCCCTCCCGATTGACCTCCGCAAGGTAGTAAGTGACTCCGTCAAAGGTAGTCTGCATCTCATTCTGGCTCTCTATGAGAAGCTCCATTCTTTGTTGCAGTTCTTCATACAGGCTTTTGTTTGACTGGTAGAATATCATGAACACACATAAAATTGCCGTAAACAAGATAAGTATGATAATCCCGGTTTTTTTCGTCATATTTTCTAAAAAAAGCGGATATGATATCCCCATCCACTTGGCTTGCAGGCTCGAAATGACCTGACCATTATCCATGTGATAAACTGCATTGTTCAGGATTTCATACAGAGTTTTGTTATTCTTTGACACGACGAAACAGTAGTTCTTTTCGTAAAGGTAACCTTGGACTTTTATTAGATTTTGAGAAATATAAGCATTGCCTAAATAATAGATCAAGGCAGTCTCACTTCCCGCTACCCCATTGCCTTCCCCGGCTCTTAGACGGCGTACAGCCTCTTGTACACTTTTTACATTCAGAAACTGGATATTCGGAAAGGCTTTTTTCAACTTCTGAATGGAAGGATCTCCCTCAACAATTAAAATGTTTAAGCCTTTTCCTTTATCAGATTCATCTATAGAGACATCGTTTTCCATAAAAAGAACTCCCTTGGCTTTTACAATCGGCATAGTAAAAGATATTGAATTCTCAAGCACTTTATCCTGCATAGAAAGAACTGCATCGATTTCTCCATCGGACAATTTTGCTTTCAGGTCGCTACGAAGAATGGGAACATAGCGCAGCTTCATATTATATCCGCTACCGATCAGATCAATGTAGTCAATAAGGAGCCCGGCGGGTTTATCACCTGCATTCCAGTTTACCAGAGGAACAGAGTCATCGGGTATACCGATAACCAACTCTTCTTTTTTAGCGATCCAATCCCTTTGCTCCTGACTCAGAGGATAGAGCATTATCGGTTGTGCCTGATTTATGGACTGAAGAGAATTTACGCTTCTGTAGGCAAACATAAAGGCAACGGATATAATGATCAGAATCATTAATATAAGCTTTCTATTCATTGGAATATTCCTTTCGGGAATACTCTTCTCCAAATATTAATAATTCTCTTTCCGCTAGTGTAATTTTACCATGGAATACTCTGCTCCACATGGCCAGCAAAGCTCCCAGCAAACCCCAGAATATAATCAATATCCATTCATGTGGCCATTTCAGGGATACCTGTCCCATTGGGGTGTAAAGCAATAAAATGCTTACGGATATTATTGCCACGATAATTCCCACCTGCTTTCCATATTTGATGCGAAAAGGCCGTTCCAGCTCCGGCTCTTTTTTTCGCAGAATAAGGAAGGCAATTGCTACCATAAGATAGGATATAACAGAACCAAAAGCGCTGGCGTTTACGAACCATATTAATGCATTTTTCCCCAGCATAGGAGTGACGGCGCAAATAGTACCCACCAACAGGATAGCGCCTGTAGGTGTTTTATATCGCAGGTGCAGCCTTCCGAAGAAGGAAGGAAGCATTTTGGCTCTTCCCATGGCGTAAATTACCCTTGAGGCCCCAACGATAAATCCGTTCCAGCTAGTCATGATACCGCAGATCCCTCCCAGAATCATAATCTTTCCGAAAAAAGGAGATCGAAAGCAGTAAGCCATGGCATCGGCCGCAGGTACAATCCCGGCATTTCGCACTTCAGGAGGGGCCGACAGGCTAATTCCTAAAATAATTAAAAAATACCAGGAGGTAGCCATGATAATGGAGACAATGAAGACTTTTGCAATCTGCTTTAATGGCAGGTTCATTTCCTCGGCAGATTGAGGGATAACGTCAAAGCCAACAAACATTGATGGGACCATCAATAAAACAGTTATTACTCCTTTGGCTCCTGTATAAATAGGAGTCATGTATTCGGGACTGCCAAAGGATATGCCGCCAAAGACAAATATCAGCCCTACCAGAAAAAGAGCCGATGTAATCATTACCTGGAAAATAATAGCGGGACGGGTTCCGAAATAATTGAGGAATAGCAGGACTAAGGCCCCTGCCATACCAATGAGAGACCAGGAAGCATAGACGGGATAACCTCCTACGTCCCAGAGGTAACCTATTTTTGGTATCGGGAGAATATAGTCAATGGCTGTGGCTAGGGCAATGCCTTCCCACGCTGCAACGCCGATATAAGCGAAGGAGATGGCCCACCCGACAATCCAAGCGAAACCTGAACCCATGGCCCGATAGATATATACCATTTCTCCGCCGGCTAAAGGCAGTGCAGCCGTCAATTCAGCATAGGTAAGCCCCGCTAGGATGCAAAGAGTTGCACCGATGGCAAACGCAAGCAAGGCGCCTGCCATCCCAGCCTCTTTAATCCACAGGCCGGACAGGATGACCCATCCCCAACCCACCATAGTTCCGAAGGCTAAGGCCAGCACATCTGTTCTACCTAATACACGCTTAAGCCCTTTATTGGTATCCGAGTTAATACTATTGTTGATTTCTGACATCGACTTCCATTCACTTTCTTAATTTCTACCATCATTTAATCACAAAAATTGGTTTTATAGAAGACTCTTTTTGAAGGAAAGGGGGGTGACCATTTTTAAATGCCGTAAATCAGCACCACCCGTCTAACGGGTGGTTTGCTCAGGGCTATAAGCCCTTATTACCGGCCAGCGTCTCAAGGCGCTGGCTTTCACAATGTTCAAGCCACTTTGCCATTGCCTCTTTTGCTATCCCTAAAGGGATGTTTGTATTACTTGATTACCCCTTAAAGGGGTCTACGTACTCTTTAACACTTAATTTGTCTAGAGCTATATCATGCTTTTCTTGTTCCTCAATGTACTTTTCCTCTTTAGGTATCCCATGAAGCTTGATACGCTGATCTTCGGAGGGATACTCACCAAAAGATGAACATGATCTGGCATCATATGCCCCTCGATAATCTCCACCCCTTTGTATTTGCACAAC
>JAQUJQ010000058.1 GCA_028680875.1 Eubacteriales bacterium | reverse complement strand
AGATTACACTGCCACCGGTAGCAATGACGGCATTTGATTCATTGATCGAAAGAATGGCTTGTTCTTCCATTTCTAAAAACCGTACCATACCCTGTCTATCAATAAGGTTTTGTAGTAAATCTCCCTCTCGTTCCTGGATTAACAGGTCTAAATCTAAAAATGTTTTTCCCAGTGTCTTTGCCAGGATCACTCCGACGGTACTTTTCCCACTGGCAGGCATTCCAATCAGTATTAGGTTTTCCATTCTGTTTCCTTTCTAAATAACAGAAAGGAGTTGCTTCCGGTGAAACAACTCCAATCGATAATTAGATATTATTCTAGTCTTCTTGTTCCTCTTCTTCGCTTTGCATCTGAACTTCAACCTGGTCTTCTTCAACCTGGTCTTCTTCAACCTGGTCTTCTTCAACCTGGTCTTCTTCATCATCGAAAACGGAAGGATCTAAGGTCTCCTTGATTGAAAGACTGATTCTCCTTCTTTCTTTATCAATCTCAAGAATCTTGGTTGCCACAACTTGTCCGACAGAAATCTCATCGGCAATATTGGTAACTCTCTTATGAGCAATTTCAGATATATGAACCAGCCCATCAAGGCCCGGTTCCAGCTCTACGAATGCACCATATTCCTTAATTTGAACGACCTTACCGTTAATAACCTGGCCCACTTGATAATTTTCATCAATTACAGTCCAGGGTTCCGGCTGATTTTGTTTTAAGCCAAGAGAGATCTTTCCCTTCTCGCTATTCATGGATAGAACTTTCACATTGATGACTTCTCCAATTTCCAAAGCTTCTTGAGGATGTCTCAACTTGCCCCAAGAAATTTCGGAGATATGAAGCAGTCCATCAAGACCTCCTATATCAACGAATGCACCGTAGTCGGTAAAACGCATAACGGTACCTTCGACTACATCGCCTACATTCAGAGAGCTCCAAATTTCCTGAACTCTCTTTTGCCTTTCTTCCGCTAAATAAGCCTTATGTGAAAATACTGCTTTATTTCTTCTTTGGTCTACACGATTCACCTTTACAGGAAGAACCTTACCTATGAACTCATCTGCTTTTTCTACATAGCGGTCGGAAAGCTGTGACATGGGTATAAACCCGGATACTTCCTTATAAAGAGCAATTACACCACCTTTTACTTCTCTCACGACCTTTGCTTGGACAACTGATTTGTTATCAAAAGCATCATTAATTTCATCCCAGTGTCCGCTGACTTCCAGTCTTTTTCTTGATAGAAGAATGTTTCCATCGCCGTCGTCTGTTTTTACAACTTTGGCTTTAATCGTATCGCCTTCTTTGTAGATTTCAGGTAGTTCACGATCATCTTCTAGAATCAACTCTTCCTTGGGAATAATACCGTCTTTCTTGTACCCGAGATTAACAATGATTTCTCTGTTTGTTACTTGAACAATCTCACCATTTACAATCTCGCCCCTGCCCGGTAACCTCAATGATTGATCAATCTGGTCCATAAAATCGTGCATCATGTTCTTTTCTTCATCCACGATCTTTTCATCTTGGGGAGCTACCTGTTCAACTTCATCGATTTGGGGAGCTGTCTGTTCATCTTCTTTAACCACAGGATCTGCCTCAACAGCCTTTACGGTTTCTTCTTCTGCTAAAGTTGCTTCTACAGCTTCGGAACCCTCCTGGGTTTCTACAGACTCAACTTCTTGCATTTCTTTGTTTTCAGTGATCTCTTCACTCATGGTAGCAATAACCTCCTTAATTATGCGTTCAGGAGTTGATGCCCCCGCCGCAACACCTATTCTATCGCATTTTTCGATTTCTTTCAATGGTAAATGTTCACGATTCTCGATAAAATAGGTTTTTTTACAATTGTTTTTAGCTATTTCAAACAGTTTTCTTGAATTAGCACTGTTTTTATCCCCAATTACAATCATCAGATCTGATTCTTTTGCTGTTTTTTCACAACTGTTTTGCCGTTCGGTGGTGGCAAGGCAGATAGTTCTAAGAGGAATTAGATCTTTCTTGTTCTTTTGAAAATACTCTACAATACTTTCCCATAGTCTACCGGTAATTGTAGTTTGAGCAACCAAAGTTATATTATCATAAGAGATCTTCTCCGCCATGCCAAGTCCGTCAATTACCTGGCAGTTTTCACCTGACCAACCAATAATGCCCTTTACTTCGGGGTGGTTTTGATCCCCGACCACAACAATATTACGACCTTGTTCAGCTGCCTCCTTTACGTTTTTATGAATCTTCGAAACAAATGGACAGGTAGCATCCACAATGGTCAATTGTTTCTTCTCGGCTTTCTGGTAAAAACTTTCCGGTTCTCCATGTGAACGGACGATGATTATGGAACCTTCTTCCGCCTCCGCCGGATCGGAAACTATTGCAACCCCTTGTCTTTCCAGGTCTTTTGTAACCGTTTTATTGTGAATTAATGGACCACAGGTATAAATCTTTACATCTTTACCTTGATTGGCTTCAATAATTTCTTGGGCTTTTGCCAATGCCTCTCGTACACCGAAGCAATACCCCGCATGTTCAGCCAATTGAATCTTCATTTTACTCTTCCTCTTTCAAGCTTTCCAAATACCTTTTAAAAGCTCCTTCCTTTCCGTTTTCTGTAGGTTTATAGTAGCGGATTCCTTCCTTAAATAAATTATCCGGTAGGTATTGCTGCTTTACATATCCTCCAAAGTCATGAGGATAGCGGTAGCCAATTCCTAAGCTCCGCTTCACAGCTCCGGAATAATGAGCATCTTTCAGATGGGGGGGCACATCATCGATCTTCTTTTTATGCAGATCGTTGGTTGCTTTATCAATTGCAAGGATTGCCGAATTGGATTTTGGACAGGACGCCAATAAAATTACCGCCTGGGACAAATTGATCCGGCCCTCCGGAAGTCCTACCATTTGAGCTGCCTGTACACAAGCAGTAACGATTGAAATTGCTTGAGGATAAGCCATGCCGATATCTTCACTGGCAATGACTAATAACCGCCGTCCAATCATCTGTATGTCTGCACCACCGTCTAAAAGCCGTGCGAGGTAATGAATTGATCCATCCGGGTCACTGCCTCGAATAGATTTTTGCAAAGCAGAAAGCAGATTATACTTGTCCTCTCCCTTATCGTAAAAAGTGGTTTGTCTTTGCATGGCTTCGCCCACTATATTCAAATCAATTATTCCGCCCGCCTTCAGATTGTCTGCTAGAAACCCCAACGTATCCAGAGCAATACGTGCATCTCCCCCGGATAAATCTGCTAAAGCAGAAAGCGCATTGTCGTCATAGCGCAAATCATATTTTCCCAACCCCCGTTCTTCATCGGTCAATGCTCGCATTAATAATTGATAAATTTCATCTCTTTCCATTCTTTTAAACTCATAAATGGAACGAACCCTACTTAAAATTGCGTTATTCACTGCAAAATATGGATTTTCTGTCGTGCTTCCGATAAATCGCACAGCACCTTCCTCTAAAGCTTTTAAAAGCGAGTCCTGTTGAAGCTTGTTCCAACGATGAAATTCGTCTACGTAAAGATATGTACGTTCCTTTTGAAGACCAAAAAACTTAACCTTAGACTTGTCCAATATTTCTTTCAGTTCCTTTATTCCGGTTATTGATGCATTGAGTTCATAAAAATCCGCATCCATATCCCTGGCAATAAGCCTGGCTAGTGTTGTTTTTCCTGTTCCGGATGGACCAAAAAAGATAGCGGAATCAAATGTTTTATTTTTGATTGCATTGTATAATAAGGATCCCTCGTACATAAAATGGACTTGTCCAACAAATTCATCTAAATGATCCGGCCTCATCCGTGTGGATAATGGTATCATTTCATCCATGCCTCCATAGTGGTTATAAAAATATCTTCTCCCCAAACCGTTTTCATGGCTTCCAATCCTTCTCTGGCAGTGTCCTCTTGAAGGTAAGGTTTTCCTAACACTTTATAAAACCCATCGTTCTGTATTACTATAGCCTCCACCTTGGATGTTTTTAAATTGGCAACCACAACATCAGCCCGATCCTTTTCGCCAAAGCTTCCAAATTGAATGCAATACATTTTAACGGTCTGGTTCGTTTTCTGTTCGGGCAGAACCGTGTTCTCCTGGATATCCTGCTCATCCTTTACTTCCTGTTGATTCACGATAATTGATGAATCAGGTAAAGCTTCATCTTCTTCGCCTATCAGGTATGGTGTAATTATATATTTTGTAAATGCATATCCGGCTCCCAAAGCCAAAATGGCTATCAAAAAAAATGTAATGATGCCTCTTCCAAAACTTTGTTTTCGACCGGTATATCTTCTTCTGACCACAGTATTCCCCTCTTTTCTATCTTGTCTCAATCTATTTTTATGAGACAAGTCCGGGAAATATGCCTGGAAAGAGATTCTTAGCTATTACGAAAACGTTTTTGATAAAAACCAATTAATAATGTTAATATATAATCATAAAACAAAAAAAATATTTGTGCACCAATTACCAGAATTATAGGAGAATAATTCGCTAATTTGATGTTTCCCAAAAATACATCTTTAAAAATATAAAAGCTCATTCCCAATGATCCATTGAAGAATAGAAGCTTTAACAGTACTTCTACAGCCTGTTTTTCTATCCGCTCAATATAGTGTTTAATCAGCCCGTAAATACCAAAAAACATTCCATAAGGAATCAGCGCTAATTTATTGGGAATTAATAAAAAGGCCAAAAGGCAAGATGATCCGTAAAATATCCAACCGGCCTTGGCCGATGTCCGTATGACCATAAGGATGATATAAAAAGAACTTAGTGTAAAGAGAGACAACTCAACACCGGGAATAAAGCTGGCTATAAAGAGAGTTGCCAATGACAATGCCAGCAACACACCGCCTAAGGCCACGTCTTTGGTCTTCATCAGATGCAGTCACAAAGCATATCGGCACAGCAATAGCATTGAAGCATTCTGCACAGTTCATCGTTGCCGCTGTTGTATCCTCTTCCATAAGCGCTTGTCCGATAGCCACCGGAAGCTTGGAGCATAGTGTTCATGGCATTTCTATATTCTGGATTGCCCGGATCCATACTGATTGCCACTTGAACATTGCTCATAGCATCATCGTACCAGCCTTTTCTTAATGAAATCATCCCATTCAAAAAATGCCATTCAGCACTTTTGTTATTAATTCTATTTAATGTGGCCTCTGCTGCCGAAAGATTCCCTCTATCAATGTTTTTTCTTACTTCTTGAAATTGGGGACTTTGACTCTTGGTTCTTCCATCGGTGTTTCCGCCGGCATATCCTCCGTTCTTCATCAGATAATCATAAGCCTCATTGATTTCCTGTAGCTTTTCTTCCGCCAATTCGTAAAGAGGATTATCCTGATGACGGTCCGGATGATATTTTTTGACTTGTTCCCGATAGGCCGCCCGGATTTCTTCTTGGCTGGCCCCTTCTTTGATTCCCAATACCTCATAAGGGTTCTGCATCTTCTATATTTCCTTTCCCCAAAATCTGCTCTGTTTTCCGTAATAATCCGAAATATATAATGTTCTCCAACAATCCCTGATTTTTATCTGTCTTCAATTGTTCCCAAGTATTTGCCAGTTCTGCCAAATAAAAGTGAAGATTAAATTCCACCCGATCCTGAATTCGATTTTTGAATTCCTTTGATGATTCCTTTTCTTTATCATAACTGAATTGACAAATTAGAGGATTATAGGAGCCGCTCACTAAATTTTCTTCGATATCGTCAAACGCATCAATCAGATAAATCCATTTTCCAATATGATAACCTATATGTCGGAGCAACTTCACCTTTTCCACATAATCAGGGGATTTATCTACTGCAAAAACTTCCTCCATCAACTTTGCGAAAGGTTCTGCTGCACGATCCAAAGATGGGCATTGCTCTTTTTCTAAAAAATTCAATTCCTTTAATTTTGCTTCTATCATTATACCTTTATCTTTGTAAATTTTCATTAACTTCTTATAACTTTTTTTTAGAAAAAGCCTACCCACTACAGCTTTTATACTTCTTTCATCTTGAAGATCATCCAAAAGATTAAAGTAAGCAAGCAGCAACATCATGTCCGCAGAATAGTCAATGCCCTTTTGGTTGTAGACAATGCACCGTTTTTTTATAGGATGAACGGGACACCGCTCGACACAAATTTGCTCTTGGCAAGGTTCCATAGAAGAAACTACCAAAGCAAGAAATACAGCATCGTAACTTAAAACCATTCGTGGTACTTGTCCATAACGTTTTTCGATAGACTTACATATACCACAATAATATCCTGTATAAAGTTCGTACTCCCTGACCTTTAACTCCGACTTTTCCGGTACTATATAACCAAGCATCCTATTTAAGTTTTTTTTGCAGGTAGTTAAGCAGAAAATAACTGGCGGTTATATCAGCAATAAAGCACCCAAACAGAACCCCGTTAAAACACTTTTGCTTCCCCGGCATCTGCTGTATAATCTTCTTAGGGCACAAGGTTTTATCCTCTTCCGGAAGCTTCTTACCTAACAATGCATTTCCAATCATAGCGATACAACCGTAACCCATTACTTCTGTAATCATTTGTTTTTTAAAATTCCAATTTATTATAAAGTTTTTCATTCAAGTCTCCTTTCTCAAGTAAATTAAAATACTTTATAGTTATTATACCATTCATTGCTGAAATAACAATAAAAAACAACTGTCAGTGGTTTTAATACTGACAGTTGTTTATAACAAAATACTGTGTTTATGATACTATTATTTCTTCTCCTTCTTCATTCTTCACCTCTTTATCCATTTTTCGTCCGATAGCTAAAAGAAGAATTCCGATGGCAATAACAATTATACTTCCGGTCTGCAGAGCATCCAGCATTCCCCAGAAATCACTCAAAAATCCTCTTTCATAAATTTCTAAATAATACTCTTCTCCCCATTCACCTTCATACCATGTTAAGAAAAATTTCCCAAACAGTCCAAATATACCGGAAATTAAACAATAGTATGAGATACGAGAGATATCACCCATAGCTAACCGTGTTTTGGGATTTATGGGATATTTTTTAGGATTTACTTTATGAAAACCTCCATAGATTTGTTTAAAAATAATATAAGCTATTGGACCTGTACCGATACCCACAAGACCAATCGTAAAATAATCTGTTCCGTTGATCATTAACGCAATGGCTGAAATTATAAGAGGCAAACCGCAAAACAGATACAAACCCACTTTTTTGCCGGGCATAACAAATACGTCTCCCCGTTCTTCTACAGGGATTAATTTTCTCAATTGAATAACAGCTAATGGAAGAATTATATATAACGCCAGCATAAAAACTACTTCTGCCATAACCAGAGTAGTAAAGTCATATTGAGCCAAAAACATTGTAACCACAGCAAGTGAAATGATACCTACATAAGGTACTCCTCTTTTTTTACTGACTTTAACCAGGAATTGGGGGCATAGGTGATCATCAGCAAGAACAAAAAAGCCTCTTGACCCGGATGCCAAATAGGTATTAAAAATTGCACACTGGGAAACGACAGCAATCACCAGAAAAACAACTCCCCATGCCGGACCCATAAATTGAGTCAGTACATCAGCGTACCCTACGCTGCCATCTCCACCCGTAGCCCAAGATTCCCAGGACCCGATAGAGGCCAGGCCTCCCATTGTCGGCAATACATATGTCAAAGCAATGAGAGGCATAGCAATTAGTAAGCCCTTTGGGATTACCTGCGGGTTTTTAACTTCCCCAGCCATATTGGAAATACATTCATACCCACAATACATCCATATACAGATAGCAATACATCCACCAATGGCTTCAAAGGTGGTTAACCCTTCAGCAACCACGGGTTCAAACGGGTTTTGATTCCAGTTGAGGAAGCCAACAACAGAAACCAATGCAAAACCGGCTAAAATAAATATAGAAAGAAAAGTGCTGACTTTACCGACCTCCCGGATGCCAAGAAGATTGATCAGTGTAAATATCAGAATCATCACTATCTTTACAGAAAAAGCAGTAAACTGGGACATTGGAATAAAACGTCCTAAATAACCTACAACCAAGGCTACATAGACACCATTTGTTATGTAAGTGGAAACCGTAGCCCACCATCCGGCCTGAAATCCCCAAAACTCTCCGAAAGCTTCTTTTACCCAAACGTAGACCCC
>JAQUJQ010000057.1 GCA_028680875.1 Eubacteriales bacterium | reverse complement strand
ATAAACCATAGCAATCAGTAATCGTGCCAAGGGTAATGCTTATGATGCAGTGATTTATATTTTTGGTACGCTTTTTCATCAAATACCAATTCATCTGTAAGCTTTAGCTTTTTATAAATTCGTTGACAGAGACAGCTACAGAGCATATAATATAAAGTAATCTCTTTGCACTGCATTACATTCTGTAAAAGGAATGCGAGATCAACAGTACAAACTGAGCAGGCGATGGACCTTTCATTGAGGTACATGGGGCCGGGTCACCTAACAAGTGGCAGCAGATTGCAATCACATGCACATCTGTGGGACAGTAGTATGTTCCATAGGTGTGCTTTTTTATACCTGACGGAACGACCTTGAATGGAGTGCCATAAGAGAAATCAAACGCCGCCGAAAGGCGAAAACGGAGGATTCTTTTATGACAGGCAACAAACAAATTATGGTGGGATTAACTTCCGCCAAAGCAAAGCGATTGCAGCAGCAATACGGCAAAAACGAGTTAACACCTCAGAAAAAGGAGATCTTTTTTAAAAAGGTTCTTCACATTATTTGTGAGCCGATGTTTCTTTTGCTGATTGTAGCTGCAATCATTTATTTTATTCTCGGTGAAGCGAGAGACGGTGCAATAATGCTGATTTTCGTTATCGGTATTATTAGCATCGACGTTATTCAGGAATGGAAAACCGACAAAACCTTGAATGCTCTTAAGGATTTATCCGCACCTCATGTTACCGTTATCAGAGACGGTAAAGAAACAGTGATTGCTAGCACAGATCTTGTGCCCGGCGACTTGATGATGATATATGAAGGCGTAAAGATCCCCGCCGACGGTATTGTGGTCAAGTGTAGTGATCTTTGCGTGGAAGAATCTTCGCTTACCGGAGAGGCCGAAGGCGTCTGGAAGGTCACCAGCGAGAATGTCGATCCGTCCAATGATTATTGGCGCAAGGATTATTGCTATGCAGGCACACTTGTTACTCAGGGTACCGGGACTGTATTGGTTGATAAAATTGGTGCGAATACTGAGTACGGTAAAATCGGCATGAATGTAGCATCTGCTCCGGATGAGCCGACGCCTTTGCAAAAGCAGACAGGAAAGTTGGTTAAAACGTGTGCCGGAATAGCGGGTATATTATTTGTGCTGGTGGGTGTGGTCACCTATTTCAATATACCTGATCACGTTTTAAGGGAACGTTTGAT
Source organism: Eubacteriales bacterium (assembly GCA_028680875.1). GTDB lineage: Bacteria > Bacillota > Clostridia > Peptostreptococcales > Anaerovoracaceae > JAQUJQ01. Next base: position 6,987 of record JAQUJQ010000057.1, on the reverse strand, counting down.
TGAAAGCATCCTGTCCGGCATCACACTCGCCATGGCGATGATCCCTGAAGAATTTCCCGTTATTCTGACAGTGTTTCTTTCAATGGGCGCATGGCGGCTTGCAAAGAAACAGTCGCTTGTCCGCAAGTTGCCGTCTGTCGAAACTCTTGGTTCTGTATCAGTACTGTGCGTGGACAAAACGGGCACCATTACGATGAACCAGATGACGGTTCAGGAGGCATGGGCAGTGAACGGTGATGAAGATACCCTTATCGAAACGATGGGACTTGGCTGCGAAACAGATGCCTATGACCCTATGGAGAAGGCAATGCTTGCTCATTGTAACAGCTATGGTATAACAAAGGAACATCTCTTCAGCGGGCAGCTGATCAGTGAGTATGCCTTTACTAACGAACTGAAAATGATGGGACACGTTTGGCGCAGAGATGGCAGGATATTAATTGCCGCCAAGGGTTCTCCGGAACGGATATTGACCATATGTAACCTGACAGAAAAAGACAGAGAAATTGTTGGGCATAAGATTATCGAAATGTCCAAAGAAGGACTGCGCGTGATCGCAGTAGCGACCAAAACACTAGCGTCAGAGGATGAGATCCCCTCAAGCATAACCGAATGCAGCCTGAATCTCTGTGGCCTGATCGGTCTTACCGACCCTCCGCGTGAGAGTGTTAAATCCGATATTGCTGTGTGCCGTAAGGCCGGCATTCGTGTCGTGATGATCACCGGAGACAACGGAATCACTGCCTCTTCCATTGCCAGAAAAATTGGAATGGAACACAGCGATAACATAATCACTGGGGATATGCTCAATGAAATGTCCGACAATGAATTGCGGGAAGCGGTCAAGGATGTGTCCATTTTCTCCCGTGTTGTTCCGGAGCATAAAATGCGGATTGTTAAAGCATTTAAGGAAAACGGTGAAATTGTCGCCATGACAGGTGACGGCGTGAATGACGCACCGGCTCTCAAGTATGCTGACATCGGCATTGCTATGGGCAAGCGCGGAAGCGAGGTTTCCAGAGAGGCCGCCGATCTCATTTTGATGGATGATAACTTTACGACCATTGTTGAAACAGTGAAAGACGGCAGAAGGATTTATGACAACATCCGAAAAGCGGTAGGATATGTATTTACTATTCATATCCCGATTGCACTTACATCGCTACTAGCTCCTATTCTCGGAGTTGCACCGACTGCGTTGATGCTTTTGCCCCTGCATGTAGTTTTGCTTGAGCTTCTGATCGACCCGACCTGCTCCATCGTATTAGAACGCCAGCCTGCTGAAACGGACATTATGGTACGTAGACCGCGAGATCCGAAAGATAAGCTTTTGAATAAGCAGACTTTACTGAAAAGTGTTATTCAGGGACTTGTGGTTTTTGCCGCATCTTTCGGGACTTATTATACTGTACTTTCCGGTAATCCTACTAATCCGTCTATTGCTCGTGCAATGGGGTTGACCATCATCATGCTCTCCAACCTGTTCCTTGTTCAGGTAAACAGCTCTGACCGTGATTTTGCGTTTCAATCGATTGCCCGCCTTTCAAAAGACTGGATTATGTGGGCGGTCAACATCGGAACGTTATTTATGCTTGCAATCATTCTTTATACGCCGCTATCAGGTTCTCTGAAACTCGCACCGCTTACAGCTGGACAGCTCTTTGTTTCAGTCGGTATAGCTGCGGCGGCAGTGCTGTGGTATGAAATCGTAAAGCTGATCAATCAGCTACGCTTAAGGTAGACCTATAGTGATCTGCCGAATGGATCATCTGTCTTCCCATAATTGGGAGAAAAAGAAACTATGAATATTAATAAGGGAGCAAAGGTTGGAATCATGATTGAGATTATCGCACTTGTAATCATGTTTCTTCTTGCTTTGTTTAATTAAGACTATGGCTACTGCCTATGATGGGTGGGTGACAGAAGATAAAAACCGCTATGTTCTTAGGAATAAGGTTATGGTATGCGGGTTTGACGATACGAAAGAATTCCAGAGAAAAAAAGAAGGAGCCATCGCAGCAGTATTTGCTACCGATGAAATCACGATGAGGATTCCGAATGGTGATGGAGGAGCCTGGATTAAATCAGGGATTGCGGATCTGGATACGCACTTTCAGTTGGATCCTTTTCACAAGAACCGTGAGATCACAAGAAAGGTAAAAGATAAAGAGCAAAGAGAAACGATAAGAAAGTTATTATCAGAGAAGCGAATCAAGGATAATATTTTTTTTGAAAGAAAAAATGCAAAAAGCATTGATGATCCAAAACGAACAAAGATAAAAAATAAATGTAAGAGAAATATTGAATCATGAAGGCGTTTCAACAAGACAGCTATCAAGGGTAACGGGGATATCGCCTAATATTATCTGGAAATTGAGAAGCAAATGAACCGTCCTCCTGGTCCCCCCTGGGACCCTTGGGACCCCCCTGCACCCTGAATAAAATTTTATTTTACACCCGAATAAATAGTATTGTCAATATTGAGTTTGCATTATTTTCAAAATTAGGTTAAAATACTCTTACAACCGTATTTCAAATTCCAACGCAATCATTTTTGCAGATAGAATATGGGTGCGGTTTTTCTATATCCTTTCCAAGAAGTGAAAAAAATGGTGAAAAAGGAGATTTGGAATGGAAATCAGTTATTTGAATAATGAAATTATATCTAAAAAACAGGAAAGCGAAAACAAATTATCTTCGTCTAGGCTTGATTCTGTAAAAGAATATTTGGCTGCTGCCAGCGAAGCCCCGCTTTTGAACGCAGAACAAGAAATAGAATTAGCAAAAAAAATTAAAGACGGGGATCAGGATGCAAAAAATATACTAATTTGTTCCAATCTTCGTCTCGTAATCAGCATCGCAAAAAAATATACGAACAGGCACTTCCTATCTTTTTTAGACTTAGTCCAGGAGGGAAATTTGGGATTGATAAAGGCAGTGGAACGATTTGAATATGAAAAGGGATTCCGTTTCTCTACTTATGCCACATGGTGGATTCGGCAAGCCATTACGCGTGGGATTGCTGATACAGACCGCACAATCCGCCTTCCTGTACATATGGGTGATACCGTTCGTAAAGTAATGAAAACTGCTCAAAGGATGGATCAGGAATATGGCTTTGTGCCTGACATAAAACAGTTGGCGCAGGAGCTTGAAATCTCTGAAAAGACTGTTGAGCAGGCGTTTCGTATTGCGAAACATGCGATTTCTTTGGAAACGCCCATTGGAGATGAGGGTTTTGCTTGTCTTGGAGATTTTATTGAAGATGAAGATATGGTTTCTCCGGATGAAGCCGCAGTAGACTCTTCTTTGCAGATGGAGATCAAAAAACAATTGGCACTGTTAAATGAACGAGAGCGAAAGGTATTGGAAATGCGCTTCGGCCTTAATCATGGACAGCCACATACCCTTGAGCAGGTTGGAAACTATTTTGGAGTTACCCGTGAACGAATCCGCCAGATAGAGGGGAAAGCACTGCAAAAGCTCCGGCGTACAAACCACAGCAAATATTTAAGAGATTTTGTTGTGTAGAGTCATTGTCAAAACGGAAGAGGAGCTACTTGGGTGTCAGACACTTTTTACAACACGTGTTCCCACATTAGGGTACACCAAACGGGTGCGGAATTTGTCAGCATGTTTGCCCGAAATCAGCCATTGATGATCCAAAATGAACAAAGAGAAAAAATAAATGTTGTCTATTTATACAGTTTCTCTTTGTAGTAACTATCGGATAAATAGATAGCAGCCTTTATTTAAAAACAGGGCTTGGCCTATTGGATTGCACATGGTTTCGTAAGTCTCAGGCTCAATTTTCTCTTCCTCGGTGACACCGAGGAACTCCTTGGGAATATGCCCATTCTTACATACCACCGATTCCACCTGAAAGCCGTTATGCTTTAGAATATGAGATAGGATCTGTGTCTCTTTCTTTAAGCCAATACAAAAGGCTATCCCTAATTTCTGGGTGGGTGTCCTTTATATCGTATTAGGATACGCAAAAGCATGAGAAAGGTATTTGATCCAAATAGTAATATAACAAGAGTTATGGGTCATGGGCCGCCATAACACGATTAACTACTCAGAGGTACAGGATTCTGTAAATATGTTAAACCATGTGGCATTTGACCAGTATGGGACAGGAAAGGATGAATAGATTATTTATAATAGTGGTAGTGTCAAAAGCACTGCCTTTTTAATATCTAAAATCCCTCAAAGTATACCAAAAGTATTGAATAAAACAGTATAATATGATATTATTTTTAGCATAAATTGTAATACTTAGGAGGTGCATTTAAATGGCTTTTAGTTACAACAAGTTATGGAAGCTATTAATAGATAAAAATATGAAAAAAGTTGACTTAAGAGATAAGATCAGCATCAGTCCTAACACCCTATCTCGCCTGTCAAAGAATGAGAAAGTAAACATGGAAGTGCTCGGGAAGATATGTAAAGAACTTAAATGTAATGTAGGAGATATTGTTGATTATATAGATGATGAGAAATAGATTGAACATATGGTGGTGTATTAAGTGAGAGCTCCTAAGGTATTAGATAATAAGAAAAATAAAGTCGTGGATGAATTAAAGTCTGAACTGAGGAAAGGTTCAAGGCTATCAGTAATATCAGCCTATTTTACAATATATGCCTATGCTGAACTAAAAAAAGAGTTGAGTAAGATTGATAATATGCGGTTTATCTTTACAGAGCCAACTTTTGTCAAGAAAGATAGAGAATTAATACGGGAGTTTTACATTGAGCATACAAACGGGAAAAAGTTATCAGGTAATGAGTTTGAAATAAAGTTAAGAAATGAAATGAAACAAGCTGCAATAGCCAAAGAATGTGCTAAATGGCTTTCGGAAAAAGCAGAGATCAAATCATTAAAAAAATCAAATCCAGCTCAGCCAAGACTGGTATACATAGAAAATGACAAAGAAAATTTATCAATCAATGGCACAGTGGATTTTACATCCGATGGATTGGGCATCACTTCTTCTAACAGATTAGACAGCAATATGTGCTTGTATGGTAATGAATACACCATTGGGTTCCTTCAGGCTTTTAATGACCTTTGGAATGATTCTGCCACAGTTGAAGATGTCAAACAGAAGGTCCTTGACCAGATGCAGGTATTATATAAAGAGAATACGCCGGAATTCATTTATTTTGTGACTCTTTATAATATTTTCAATAATTACCTTGATGAGCTTACAGAAGATAATATTGTAAAGAGCAAAACAGGATTTAAAGAAACCTTAATTTGGAACAAGCTATATAAGTTCCAAAAAGATGGAGTATTGGGTGCAATAGATAAAATCGAGAAATACAATGGTTGCATCATTGCTGATAGTGTGGGATTAGGCAAGACTTTTACTGCTTTAGCCGTGATTAAGTATTATGAGCTCAGGAATGATAGGGTTCTTGTTTTGGTACCAAAAAAATTAGGCGAAAACTGGACAATTTATACACAAAATGATAAGAGAAATATTTTTGTTCAGGATAGGTTCAATTTTGATGTCCTATTCCATACTGACTTAAGCAGAACATCAGGTATGTCTGGCATAATCAACCTTTCTACTGTAAACTGGTCAAATTATGATTTGGTAGTCATTGATGAAAGCCATAACTTCAGGAATAATCCACCTGTAAAAGGTAGAGTTACCAGATATGAAAGAATGATGAACGACATAATAAAGTCAGGGGTAAAAACAAAGGTTTTAATGCTATCAGCAACCCCAGTAAATAATAAAATGAATGATATAAAGAACCAGATTGCCTTTATAACAGAAGGTAAAAATGATGCTTTTGCAGGGGTAGGATTAAACAATTTAGAGCTAATATTAAGACAAGCTCAAGCTGTATTCAATAAATGGTCTGTACTTCCCGATGGTGAAAGAACTACTGAAACCTTTGTCAATATGATGAGTTTAGACTACTTCAAGCTCCTTGACACCATAACCATTGCTCGTTCAAGAAAGCATATTCAGAAGTACTACAATATGGATGAGATAGGCAAATTCCCGACAAGACTGCCACCTATGAATATATACCCAGAGATAGATACAAAGGGTCAGTTTCCACCAATTGGAAATATTAACAAACTCATTAAAAAACTTACGCTTGGTGTCTATTCCCCTCTCGGATATGTATTACCTGAAAAGCGGTATTCGTATGAACAAAAATATGATATGAGAGTCGGAGTAAACAATAGCATATTTAAGCAAGTAGACAGAGAGCAAAGTTTGGTTGGGTTAGTGCGGGTAGGTTTATTAAAGAGAATGGAAAGCTCAATAAACTCATTTGCATTAACGGTTGATAAAATTCTTCAAAAAATAAATAAAACACTGGAAATGATAGAACAGCACCAATTCGATTATGATGTTGAAGCGGACATCAACGATATAGATATTGATGATCCTGAATTTGATAATTTGATGTTTGGTAACAATGTTAAGGTGTTATTGCAGGATATGGACTTAATCAAATGGAAGCAAGACCTTTTAGCTGACAAGGACAAGCTTGAAACAATATATCTTGAAGCAATAAATGTAACATCAGACCGAGATGCCAAGTTATTGAAATTGAAGGAATTGATGAAAAATAAATTCCAAAATCAAATCAACACTGGTAATAAGAAAATACTTGTATTTACAGCTTTTGCCGATACAGCAAAATACCTGTATGAAAATATTGCAGATGATTTAAAACAGCATGGGATATGCTCAGCATTGGTAACGGGTAGTGGAGAAAATCGCTCTACACTACCAATTAACAAAGACCAAAAACGGAGCATTAGAATATCGGACTTAAATACTGTTCTAACACTCTTCTCACCTGTTTCCAAAGAGTGTGAAAAGATATTCCCAGAAGCAACAGATAATATTGATATAATCATTGCTACTGACTGTATTTCAGAAGGACAAAACTTGCAGGATTGTGATTATTTAATTAACTATGATATCCATTGGAACCCTGTGCGTATTATTC
>JAQUJQ010000056.1 GCA_028680875.1 Eubacteriales bacterium | reverse complement strand
CCAGGTTGAAGAAGACCAGGTTGAAGAAGACCAGGTTGAAGAAGACCAGGTTGAAGTTCAGATGCAAAGCGAAGAAGAGGAACAAGAAGACTAGAATAATATCTAATTATCGATTGGAGTTGTTTCGCCGGAAGCAACTCCTTTCTGTTATAAAGAAAGGAAACGGAATGGAAAACCTAATACTGATTGGAATGCCTGCCAGCGGGAAAAGTACCGTTGGAGTGGTCCTGGCAAAGACCTTGGGAAAAACATTCTTGGATTTAGACCTGTTAATACAGGAACGGGAGGGAGATTTACTACAAAACCTTATTGATAGACAGGGTATGGTACGGTTTTTAGAAATGGAAGAACAAGCCATTCTTTCGATCAATGAATCAAATGCCGTCATTGCTACCGGTGGCAGTGTAATCTACAGTCATTCAGGCATGGAGTATTTATCCAAGATAGGGAAAATAATTTATTTGGAGTTATCCTTTCAATCAATCGATAGACGTCTGCATAACATCCACACACGCGGAATTGCAATGGGGCAGGGTGAGACATTAAAGGACCTTTATGAAAAACGAGTACCACTTTATGAAAAGTATGCAGATTTTACAATCAATGGTGAAGATTTGAACGTAGAAGAAGTAATTGAACGAATTATCGAGACGATTGGTCAATAAGCTCTTTCGCATTTTTAAGGGTGATATCCGTAATATTCAGGCCACCTAAAAGCCGTGCGACTTCATAGATTTGTTCCTCTTCATTAAGAGGAGACACTTTTGTAAGTGTTCGCCCTTCTCTTTCTTCCTTTGAAATCTGATAATGATAATCTCCGAAAGCAGCAATTTGAGCCAGATGGGTAATGCAGATTATTTGATGGCTTCCAGCCATGTCTTTTAGTTTTTTGCCAACGATGCTGGCAGCAATGCCGCTGATTCCGCTGTCGATTTCATCAAAGATCATGGTAGGGATGTGGTCATATTCTCCGATGATTCGTTTAAAAGCTAACATAATTCTAGAAATTTCACCACCGGAAGCAATTTTTGTCAAAGGCTTTGGACTTTCACCTTTGTTGGTAATCATTAAGAATTCCACTTGATCCATACCGGTTTCACTATATACCGGATTGCCTTGAGAGTCGGTCAAATCCGAGAAATTTACAATTAATTTAGCATCCTTGAAATTCAATTCTTTCAACTCATTATTTATCTTATTTTCAATTTCTTTCGCTCCTTCTTTACGAAGTTTGCTTAGTCGTTGGCAGGCTTGAACCAACTGATCCTCAATAAGAAGGAGATCCTTTGCCAAATCATCTTTTCGTTGATCTAAGTTTTCAATATGACTTAGGTTTTCAGTAAGCTCTCCTTGATAAGCAATAACTTTTTCAAGGGTGCCTCCATATTTACGTTTCAAACGGTCTAAAAGATCTATCCGTTCCATGGCCTCATTGAGTAATTCGGGAGAAAAGGTGATAGAATCTCTTACTTTACGGATTTCCGGCTGAAGAGCTTCCAGTTTATAGTAGCAGTCCGAGAGTTCCTTGGTCAGAGGGGGGATTTCATTAGAAAAAGACTGGATTTCCTGAATTTGTTGAACACTTTTGCTCAGATTATCTTGGCAGGATGAAGTTTGTTGATAGAGGAGTTCATAAACTGTGGATAAGTGCTCAAAAATCAACTCGCTGTTCTGTAAGTAAAGAAGCCTTTCTTTCAGTTCTGTATCCTCATCCGGAATGAGTTTTGCGTTTTGGATTTCTTCCAGTTCGAACTTCATAAAATCTCGTTTTCTTTCTGAATCTACTTGGTTCTTTATTAATGTATCCAGCTTTTTCTTGATTTCTGTATACCTATGAAAAAGGTCAGCTGCCTTTTTTCTCTCCGCTCCAATAGAGCAAGACCGGTACTCATCTATCAATACAATATGTCGATCCGGATTAAGGAGAGATTGATGGTCATATTGGCCATGAATATCGGCGATTTTTTTACAGAGTGTATTTAGAAATGTAACTGATACCGGAACTCCATTGATGCGACAGGAGCTTTTTCCCGCAGCGTAGATTTCCCGGGTAATCAATAAAGATTCACTTTCTTCCAACCCGTTTTCTTTGAGCAAAGTTAAAATGTCCGGGTCTTTGGTTACAACAGTCAGTTCAATGATTGCCTTGTTCTTTCCCGAACGTACATAAGCTGTATCGGCCCGATTTCCTAAGGCCATACTGATGGCTTCTATGATAATGGATTTTCCGGCCCCGGTCTCTCCGGTAAAGATATGGAAACCTTGATGGAAATCAAGGTCCATTTCATCGATTATAGCAAAATCTTTGATTGTAATATGGGAGAGCATAAAACACCTTTTCCGTAAAGTACTTATTTTATCATTTCTGTGAATTTGTTGACTAAAGCAGGAACATTGGCAGGGTCGTTCACTACCAGCATAATCGTATTGTCACCGGCAATGGATCCGATAACATTCGGGAAATTCATGGTATCGATAGCTTCTCCTGCTGCAGCAGCACAGCCGGACAGGGTTTTAATCACAATGATGTTTCCTGATGAGCCAACGGTTTTGATTGTCTCTTTAAAAATTGTAACAAAACGGTCGGAGAGAGGGAGATCTTGACTGACACCGACGGTATATTTATATCGTCCGCTGGGAGATAGGGTCTTAATGAGTTGGAGTTCCTTAATATCACGTGAAATGGTCGCCTGTGTCACCTTGTAACCGGATTTTTTCAACAAATCCACCAATCGGTCTTGGGTTTCCACCTCATACGTATTAATCAGATCCAATATCTTATTTTGTCTTGAGTATCTCATAATTTCCTCCGTGTGATTTCAAATTATTTACATTATATCATACTTCGTTTGGACAGAAAAGAGGAATTATGATATAATAAACCAACTAATTTTCTATGGAGAAAAGGATGAAAATCTTAGGAATTGATCCCGGTTTTGCTATAATGGGATACGGTATCGTGGAAAAGCAGGGTAATCATTTTAAAGCCTGTGGATATGGATCTCTGACTACAAACTCCGACTGGGATATGCCGGACCGGTTAAAGCATTTATACTACCGGTTAATGGAGATCATTGAAGAATTCCAACCGGATGTGGCATCAATTGAGGAACTATTTTTTAATAAAAATACTAAAACCGCACTTTTGGTTGGACAAGCCAGAGGAGTTGCTATTTTAGCCTGTGCAAACTCCGGACTTGAAATATATGAGTATACCCCATTACAAATTAAACAAGGTCTGGTTGGTTACGGAAGAGCAGAAAAGAATCAAATTCAGTATATGGTAAAGACCATATTAAATCTTTCGGAAATTCCGAGGCCTGATGATACGGCAGATGCACTTGCAGCAGCTATCTGTCACGGACAATCGGTTAATTATCAAAAACGAATGAAAGGATTATAGGATGTTTCATTATCTACGAGGAGATATCACTATGAAGTTTGAGGGAGGGATTGTAATAGAAACCACTGATGGAGTAGGCTATCAGGTTTTTATACCGGACAATTCAACTCTTTATTCGAAAATCGGTAAGAGTTCGGTTTTGGTTTATACCACGATGATTGTAAGAGAAGATGATATTAGCATCTATGGTTTTGCGGAGAAACAAAGCTTGGATATGTTCCAGAAACTGCGAACGGTAAATGGTGTAGGAGCAAAAGCAGCACTTTCGGTACTTTCAGTGCTCCCGGTAAATGAAATCAAAAAAGCTATAATCTTTGATGATCCGACACCATTGACTCGAGCCAGCGGAGTAGGGAAAAAAATTGCCCAACGAATTGTGTTGGAATTGAAGGACAAGCTGGGAGATATGGGAGAGCTGAGCGATTTGGCGGAGCAGGTTGGGGCGATAAGTGGGAAAGCAGAAGCAATCGATGCTCTTCAAGGCTTAGGATATAGTAGAAGTGAGGCTGTCAGTGCGTTGTCCGGTATAGATGACGAAAGTCTCACAACGGAAGACTATATTAAACAAGCTTTACGCGGTATTTCCGTAAAATAAAGGAGAAGAACATTAATGGACATAGAAGAACGAATTACTGCAACCGGATTTAACCGTGACGAGGAAGAATTGGAGCTATCATTACGGCCAAAGCATTTTGATGAATACATTGGACAAAAAAATGTTACAGAAAATCTGAAAATATATATTGAAGCTACACGTATGCGCCATGAGCCTCTTGATCATGTTTTGTTTTACGGTCCTCCCGGATTGGGAAAAACCACTCTGGCAGGAATCATCGCAAATGAACTGGGTGTTGATTTAAAAATCACATCAGGGCCGGCTGTTGAAAGGGCGGGGGATTTAGCCGCTATTCTTACCAATCTTAACGATAACGATGTCCTCTTTATTGACGAGATTCATAGATTGAACCGATCCATAGAAGAGGTGCTTTATTCCGCTATGGAGGATTATGCTTTGGACATCATCATCGGCAAGGGCCCCTCTGCTCGGTCCATTCGTTTAGATTTAGCGAAATTTACGTTAATCGGGGCTACTACCCGTGCAGGGAGTCTGTCTGCACCTCTTCGGGACCGTTTTGGTGTAATCAGCAAGTTTGAGATGTATACTACTGAAGAACTTGCAAATATTATTTATCGATCCGCAGGTATTTTAAACGTCAGCATTGATCAAGACTCATTGTTTGAGTTGGCAAAGCGGTCCAGAGGAACACCAAGGGTTGCTAATCGGCTCTTAAAGCGGGTTCGTGACTTCAGCCAGGTGAAAGGAAGCGGAGTTATTGATTTGGAGATTACAAAAAAGACCTTAAAAGCTTTGGGAATTGATGAGGAAGGGTTAGAGAGTCTGGATCGGGAAATATTGTCTACAATCATTCAACGTTTTCACGGAGGACCGGTGGGGATTGATACAATTGCTGCTTCTATCGGTGAAGAACGGGTCACCATAGAAGACGTATATGAACCTTATTTGATTCAAGCCGGTTTCCTTCATCGAACCCAAAAGGGAAGGATGGTTTCTCAAGAAGCATATCAGCATTTGGGCCTGGCAGTTCCCGATGATGAACAATAGTTGAGGTGTATGATGAAAGGTAAAAGATTTCAATGGATCACTATTTTGCTTACTGTATGTATAATGCTTTTATGGACGTTTATTGTTCCACTAGAAGCAGAGGCTTCCAGTTTCCCTGAATTTATAAAAATCGGTTTAAAATATGGAAGCACCGGTCCGTCAGATTGCACTCTTTCTTCTAAGAGTGGATTTGTTTTAGGCACGATTACAGAGGAAGGATTTAAAGAGACTTTACCACTCCCGGCCTATTCAACAGTGGTAGCCAGCATAGAAAATGGCCATGTTGCTCTCCATGACCAACAAGGAGTGTTGCTTTCTGCAAATATCGGGGTAAATGGCTGCCTGGCAGCAGCAGATTATAAAGAAAATGGGCTTATTACTTATGAAAATGCAGATTATCGGGGAGGAATGCTTCTCTTGGTCAACAGCAGCAATAAACTGTCAATCATTAATTACTTAAAGACGGAAGAGTATCTTTATGGGGTGATACACAGAGAAATGAGCCAGAGTTTTCCGATTGAAGCGTTAAAGGCACAAGCTGTAGCAGCCAGAAGCTTTGTTATGGAAAGCTATGGCAGGCATACAGCAGATGGTTTCGATGTTTGTTCTTCCACTCATTGCCAAGTTTATGGAGGTTATAATGCAGAATATCCCAGCACATGTCAGGCAGTAAATGAAACCAAAGGATTATTGGTATGGTCCAAAGGTGAACCGGCACCTGTTTTTTATCACAAGAATAGTGGTGGGCATACGCAGAGTATAGGAGAGGTTTGGTCTTTTCCGATGAATCATCTGACAGGGAAAGTAGATCCTTATTCTCCTAACTATCCATGGAGTGCCACTATTTATTTTAATACTTTGGAACAAAAATTGACTCGGGCCGGTTATCTTACAGGTTCAATTCAGTCAGTTAAAATAGGTGGCCGTAACAGTGCAGGAGCTGTTTCAAAATTAATTATTGAAGGTAACAAGGATACTGTAAATTTAGAGAAGGAGAAAATTCGTAGTGTTTTGGGAACGTCTTTAGTCCGCTCCAGGCATTTTAACATCGGAACTGAATATTTGGGTAGAGATGGGATGTCGTCCCTAATAGCTGATTTTCAATTAAGCAACGGACGCTTGAAAAAGGATGTTGGAGAAAAGGTATATGTTCTCTCTGCCGGGGATAAGCTGAAGGAAGTGAACAGTGCTGAATTACATATAACCAATGGAAATAAAACAATTAAAGCCAAGACTACGGAAACACCTTCCGATACGCCGGACAGTGTTGTGGCTACAGGAGATAAGGTGATTTTTACAGGTGTCGGTTCCGGTCATGGAGTTGGGATGTCTCAGGACGGTGCCATTGAAATGGCTAAGCAAGGCTTTACTTTTGATCAAATACTCCATTTCTATTATACTGATATAGAGGTTCGTTAATGCATATAAATGAATTTGACTATTTTTTGCCCCCGGAGTTGATTGCCCAATACCCCAGCGAGAAAAGAGATCACTCCCGCTTAATGGTTCTTGATAGAAGTAGCGGAACAATCGAGCACAAACGATTTCACCATATTTTAGATTACCTCAATCCGGGAGATTGTCTGGTTTTGAACAACTCCAAGGTAATTCCTGCCAGATTGTTGGGAATAAAGGAAAAAACCGGAGCTAAGGTGGAATTTCTACTGATTAAACGAAAGGGAGAGAACATTTGGGAAACAATGGTAAAACCCGGTAAAAAGATTAAACCGGGAGATAGAGTATGTTTTTCAAAGGATCCTCTGCTAATTGCAGAGGTGTTGGATTTTAGTGAAGATGGCACTCGCATCGTGGAGTTTTGTTATCAGGGTGAGTTTTCAGAGATCCTTTATAGAATTGGGCGCATGCCTTTGCCACCCTATATCCAACGGGAGAGCCAAAAAATCGATAAAGATCGTTATCAGACGGTATATTGCAGGGAAGAAGGCTCGGTGGCAGCGCCTACAGCCGGACTCCACTTTACAGAAGAATTACTGGGGAAGGCCAAAGAGAAAGGTATAAAAATTGCCCACGTAACTCTTCATGTTGGCATTGGAACCTTTCGGCCCGTAAAATGTGAAAATATAGAAGATCATAAAATGCACTTTGAGGAGTATGAAATTGACGAAGAAAATAGAGATATTATAAATGAGACCAAGATAGATGGAGGGCGGATAATTGCTGTTGGCACCACTTCCACAAGAACTTTAGAAAGTGCAGCTTTAAGTCAGGGATTGATAAAGGCCGGTTGGGGGAGTACAGGGATTTTTATTTACCCGGGTTATAAGTTTCAGGTCATCGACAGCCTGATTACAAATTTTCATCTTCCCAAGTCTACTCTACTTATGCTTGTTTCTGCTTTTTATAATCAGGAAAAGATTCTGGAGGCTTACGATGAAGCAGTCAAGGAAGAATATCGTTTTTTTAGTTATGGGGATGCAATGCTCATACTTTAAGTATAGATCAAGATAAATAACAAGAAACGGAAAGCAAGAAAGGGAATTTAATGCATGCAATAACCTATGAATTATTAAAAAAGGATTTAAAGACTAAAGCGCGCAGGGGCAAAATCTATACACCTCACGGGATAATAGAGACTCCTGTCTTTATGCCGGTTGGTACCGGAGGTACGGTAAAGGCCATGCGGCCTGAGGAAGTTAAGGAATTGGGTGCCAAAATCATATTATCGAATACCTATCACCTTTATCTCAGACCCGGTCATGAAATTGTCCGGGAGGGCGGCGGGTTACATCAATTTATGAATTGGGACGGAGCCATCCTTACCGATAGCGGTGGCTTCCAGGTTTTCAGCCTGGGAGATCTGCGTAAAATCACTGAAGAGGGAGTAACCTTCCGATCTCACATTGATGGATCGACACATATATTTACCCCGGAAAAATCTATAGAGGTTCAAAATGCACTGGGCTCTGATATTATCATGGCCTTCGATGAATGTGCTCCCTATCCGGCGGATAAAGCCTATGTAAAGCAATCTATGGAGAGAACAAGCAGATGGTTGGGCCGTTGTAAAATGGCTCATCAAAACACAGAAAACCAATCCCTTTTTGGTATTATGCAGGGAGGAATGTATAAGGATTTACGTTATCAAAGCGCAGCTGAGATTGTCGAGATGGATTTACCCGGTTATGCCATCGGAGGACTTTCTGTCGGAGAACCAAAG
>JAQUJQ010000055.1 GCA_028680875.1 Eubacteriales bacterium | reverse complement strand
GACATAGAGGCAGAAAGCACCATAATCATCACTAATCCAATGAGAATATCGGGCATAATCATTTCAATCATAGAAGGCACAATACTGTCGTAAGCTACAGTACCATCAGCGGCAGGCGTATAAAACAAGCGGCCAAAGGAGCCTATAAAATATGACCCTCCTGCAATGATCAACGCAAAAATAGTAGAAATGATGGTGCCTGTTTGAATCGCTTTCTCATTGCGAATTGTATAGAATTTATGTACCATCTGTGGAAGCCCCCATGCCCCCAGACTGGTCAAAATAACGACTCCCAACAGAGCAAGAGGATCCGGTCCAAAAAACGACACAAATGCCCCGTTCAGCTTTGGTGCTGTGGGAGATTGGATCTGAGAAAGCTTAATCATCGCTTCCATCAAACCTCCTTGAGTATTCAATACCACACCGATTATAGTAAAAATCCCCATGATCATAATAATTCCCTGAACCAAATCATTTAGGGCTACAGCCATATAGCCTCCAAGAACTACATAAATCCCTGTTAAAATGGCCATCCCGATGATGCAATAAATAACATCGACTCCGAAGGCCATAGAGAACAGTTCAGAAAGCCCTTTGTAGACCGAAGCAGAGTATGGTACTAAAAAAACGAAGATCAATATAGATACAGCAATTTTTAATACATTACTATCATATCGTTTTCCAAAAAGGTCCGGCATTGTAGCCGAATCCAAGTGTCTGGTCATGACCCGTGTTCTTCTGCCCAATACGGCCCAGGCCAGCAAACTGCCAATAAAGGCATTACCAATGCCAATCCAAACTACGGAAAGTCCAAAATTCCAACCGAACTGACCGGCATACCCGACAAATACCACAGCAGAAAAATAGGAAGTCCCATAAGCAAAGGCGCTCATCCAAGGTCCTACATTTCTGCCGCCCAAAACAAAATCATTTACATTTGTGGAATGCTTACGGCAGTAAAGTCCGATGAAAACCGCAACAGTAAAGAACAATACCAGCATTAATATCTTTTCGAACATTTCCTATTCCTCCTCGTATAATTAATTTTGTAAGTGATATTCATCACTTTTCCCAGTAAATAAAAATCTCGTCTTCTGTTGTAATTGGTGTCTGACACCTTATACAACAGAGGACGAGACTCAATCCCGTGGTACCACCTCAGTTTACGAAGACCTTGCGATCCTTCGCCTCTTCAAGTACGGCGCAACTTCTACGCTTATACTCAAGCACTGTAACGGGTGCTCCCGTCCCGGCCTACCGGGGCTATCGCCCTTTGGGTGGGAAGCTCTTGGAATGTATTCAGAATATCGCAACACCTGCGCCTCTCACCAACCGGCAACTCTCTTTGGCTTTTCGATATCCCTACTTTTTTCCTGTCATTGCTTTTTTAATATCTGAAAAATACTTTAACACCGGAGTAAACCACTGTCAACTATTTTTCGCCTTTTTCTCCCAAACCATACCCGTTTTTCACAAGGTAGTCGGTCAGAGACCCTTCGGCTGTTGTAATCCGTCCTGCGTATCTGGTATTATAGGATCCCCGGCTAATGGCGCCTCCGCCCTGGTTATAGGCTGAAAGGGCAATGGTCTTATCATCATAATGTTTCAGTTTATCTCCAATGTATTTTGCACCGAATTCAATGTTTACATGTGGATTAAAGAGTTGACTTCTAGCTATTCCATAACGTTTAGCGGTGGAAGGCATAATTTGCATTAATCCCACCGGACCTGAACCGCTTCCCACAGCATCTGTACGGAAGGAACTCTCCTTTTGAGCCATGGCCATCAGTAATATTTCATCTACACCATAAACCTTGGCTTCATGTTTAAATAAGAAAACAAGCATAAGAGCCTTTCCATTGGTTACGCTATTGTTCTTGGACTTGATATAAGACGCTAATCCTCTATTATAGTCTGATTCTATCGGATCAAAATAACTAACAGCGGTTATAGCGGGATCTGTACTGACATAAAGACCTGAATAGTCGTCATAAAAAACATCCCATCCAAAGCAACAATCTCCCGCCAGTTTCCGAAATGGCATATAAAGGGTATCTCCCACCTGTAGTACATTTAAATCCGTGAGATCCAACTCTTCTGCTACCAATTCCGGTACTTTGATAATCTCCTTATCGACCTGCGCCTTCACTTCTTCCAATTGACCGTTAATGTCCAATTCCGTTGGTGTAAGAGGCGTATCTTCCAGAATTACCGGGAGGCCCAACTTTTCTCTTTCTTCTGCAATTGCCAGAACCGTAATATTATCCAAAATTACTGCACTGGGATTTCGAAGATTACATTTTAACAATTCTTCAGCTAATTGCGTTTTTATAGGCTCTTTTTTTAAAATTTTTAATGTGCGGCTTTCCCAATCCATCTCTGCTGCAAATCCAAGTAGTTCTCCCATCTCCTCCGTTAATGGGAAATAGGTTACTCCTTGATACAGAAAAAACGGATTATCCAAGTAATAGTTTGCTATTCTGTTTCCATTGATGTCAATATTTCTATTTAAAAAATATCCTTGTACGTTGTCTTCAGCATAAATTATTATGGTTGAGAAAAGTAAGATGGTCAATGAAAGCCACACAGATATCAGCTTCTTTGCCATTATCTTCTTTCTCCTTTCAATGCCAAAAATAGGCACGTTGGTATTATACCATAAATTATTTATTTGTATACCTCTTTTTTGAAATTAAGTTTAGCCGACAAAAAACCCCTCTTGGTAGAGGGGCTTTCCGGTTTTAATAGGTATTGAATAAGGTTCGCTTACAGTTTATACTCTTTCTTTACATCAATTATGGCTTCTTCAAGTTTCTTTATTACGATGTCGATGGTTTCATATTTGATGACTCCGGGGGGTTCTATCCGAACAGTCTTAGCATTTACAAGGGTCCCCGCTGTCATAACATGTCTATCAAATAAGCCCTTAACAACAGCATAGCCGACTTCTGCTGCCGGGAATTCCATACAAATCAAGAGGCCTGCACCTCTGAGTCCCTTTAAAACGGTAGGATATTTGGCCATTAATTCGCCTATCTTCTTCATGAAATAATCGCCCTTTTCCTTACACTGCTTTGGAATATCATTCTCAAGCATATAAGCAATAGTTGCGATTGCTGCAGAGCAAGCCAGGGGATTTCCGCCAAACGTAGGAGAACCAAGAATCCAGGGATTCTCAATCAATTTCTCAACCCACATATTAGGTCTGGCAATGATACCTGTAATTGGCATAACTCCGCCACCGAACGCTTTTCCAAAGGTCATAATGTCCGGAGTAACATCTTCATGTTCGCATCTCCACATGGTACCGGTTCTTCCCATACCAGTCTGGATTTCGTCGCAAATCATTGCAACTCCAAACTTGTCGCAGATTTCTCTAACCTTTTTAAGATATCCATCGGGAGGAATCATTACACCGGCCTCACCTTGGATTGGCTCTATTATTACACCTGCAACTTTTTCGCCTACGATAGTTAAATTCTCAATTGCTGTTTCAATCGCTTCAGCATCACCGAACTTAACATGCTGAACTTGCTGAATCATAGGCAAATAATCTTCTCTGTAAGCAGCTTTGCCTCCCATGGAAATTGCACCATAGGATTTGCCGTGGAATGCACCAACGGTTGAAATGTAATATCTGCCGCCGGTTGCCAATCTGGCCAATTTCAGAGCCATTTCAACAGCTTCCGCACCACCGTTGGTGAAGAAACAATACTGAAGATCGCCGGGTGTGATCATGGAAACCAATTTGGCAAGGTAGCCTCTTAACGGATCCACTAATTCCTGGCTATGTAATGCATATTTGTCTAATTGAGCCTTTACATATTTAACTATTTCCGGATTCCTGTGTCCACAGGTATAAATACCAAACCCACCCAGGCAGTCAATAAAATCATTCCCGTATAGATCGGTAAAATGTTCTTCTGTGTCTGTCCACTCGACACATGCAGCATCTGTTGACACTGATTTTCTGTATTCCAGCCAACCAGGGTTTACATTGTTGTTAAAATTGTTAATTGCGTCTTTCGTAATTTGTTTCTTTTCATCATCAGTCAGGTCTGTACTCTCAATATATCCTAGGATTCGTTTCGCTTCTTTTAAAGCGGCTTCTTTATATGCAGCCATTCTCATACCTCCTTATTTGTATTCTTGGATTTAAACTGCACCTTATATCAATTCAAGAATCATGCCAATATAACAAAAGAATTAAAATTGTAAATAATTATCAGAAATATGTGAGTTTATAAGGCTTCCCGCAACTTCTTGATTGGCATATTCTATTATTGTCTGACAATATGTCTCATTTACTATACAAAATCCGCATGTATATTCTTATTTTTGAGAAAAAGCAAGGGGCGTATTGCCTATCTTTCTCAACAAGACAGTCAAAACGTCCCTATGTATTCTTGTTTTTTAATATGGGTTCCAGTATAATAAATTAGCATAACAGAAAAGAGGTTATCATGAAACATCTAAGAAACTTTATTTATGGCATTATTCTTGGTATAGCTAATGTTATTCCCGGAGTAAGCGGTGGAACTATGGCTGTTATATTAAATGTATATGATGATATTCTCTACGCCATCAGTTGGAAAAATTATAAAAAACATATACCATTTCTAGGGATCCTCGGGGCCGGTGTCCTTATGGGAATACTTCTTTTCAGCCGGACTATAACATACATGCTTCAACATTTTGAGTTGCCGGTATATTACAGTTTTATCGGACTGATCATGGGCAGTATTCCCATGATTTATAAAAAAGCCCGCAACGAAAAGGTAAGGCTGCGTAATCTTATTATTTTCTTTTTGTCCTTTGGATTTATGGTAGTTGTCGCCATGTTAAACCAGGACTCGATTTCCGGAAATACCTTAAAAGATGTTGGTGGCCCCAGCTTGTTTCTTTATCTATGGCTGTTTGCTTCTTCACTTATATCCACTATCGCAATGATTTTACCGGGTATCAGCGGTTCTTTAGTTATGCTTCTACTGGGCACTTATACCATTACTATGGAAGCCATCGCAACTATGGATCTTGCGACCCTGACACCAATCGGCCTGGGTGTTACGCTGGGTGGTTTTCTTGGAATTAAATTTATAAAAACCCTTCTTCGATTTCATCCTCAGGCTCTTTATTTTGGCATTCTGGGTTTAATTATCGGATCACTCTTTACTATTTATCCGGGTCCTCCCGTCGGTTCACAAGGAGTTCTTTGCCTGTTCCTCATGCTTTTAGCTATGATTTTAGCTTATATTTTTTCAAGAAAATAAAAGTGTGTTATTTTGTATAATTATCAAAATAACCCTGAATATAGACAAAAGGAGTACCTTTATCCCCGCTGCCGGAAGTAAGATCGCAAAGGGATCCTATTAAATCCGTAAGCCTGCGAGGAGTGGTTCCTTCAGCTGCCATATTACTTCCCGGGTTTTGATCCTTTTTTCTTATATATTCAGAAACCGCTTCCTTTAATTCGTCGCCGGATAGATGAGCAAATTCATTATCTGCTATATATTTTAATTTAACTTCATTAGGTGTTCCCTCTAATCCTTTTGTATAACAGGGAGAAACCACAGGGTCAGCCAACTCCCAAATTCCTCCGATGGGATCTTTAAAAGCTCCGTCACCGTAAACCATAACCTCTATTTCCTTGCCTGTAGCCACAAATAGTTTTTTCTGTATTCCGTTTATCAATTCATTGCAATCCTTCGGAAAGAGTTTGACTGTGTCTTCTGTAGCCTTATTTGAGCCTAAAAGCCCATATTGAGAATTATATCCGCTGCCGTTTATAGAAGAAGTCATTAAATCATCCAATCCGTAGACAACTTCAGCTCCCGCAGATTTTAAAATCCTCTTTGTTCGCTCTCTGGTGTGAATGTCGCAAGCTAAGACAATTTTTGTATAGTTAAGGATCACCTTAGGGTTATTGGCGAATAGAATAATTGCCTCCGCCCCTTCTCCTTCAATAAGTTCTTTATAGTAATCCACATAATCAATACCTGTAAACGTATGTTTTGCTTTCCCAAATAAATTTTCAAATTGTGTTCGTGTTAATACATCCGTATAAGGATTGATCCCCTTATTATCAATTAAATCTATATCAACTAAAGGATTGCCTACCTCATCTTTAGGGTAACTGAGTAACACAATAACCCTTTTTGTTCCTTTTGCAATACCTCTCAAGCAAATTGAAAACCGATTACGGCTTTGAATAGGAAAAACCACCCCTACCGTATCACTCCTTAACTTTGCTTTTACGTCCTCCGCAATCTGATCTACAGTGGCATAATTCCCTTGTGCCCTAGCCACCACCGCCTCAGTAATACTAATGATGTCTTTATCTCGTAGTACAAACCCTTCCGTCTCAGATGCTTTCAACACAGTATCTACCACAATCTGCTCCAAATCGTCTCCTTGGCGGATAATGGGGGCTCGAAGTCCTCTCGCAACTGTACCTACCATTCTTTCCATTTTTGTCTTTCCTTTCCGTTTTCTATTGCGTGACACTAAATAATTATATCTACTCTACACCTCTACGTCAACTTTATGCTATAATGAATTTTTATTGCCATCAACCACCGAAATATTAAAATAATATTGACACTTATAATATTAGGGTATAGTATAGTTAGTATAAACTAACTGCTATATTTTTCGGTCTGCGGTTAGTATTGACTAACTTAAAGTATAACATACATTAATACATGATTCATTAGGAGATATTATGGTAGGTCGAAATGCAAATAAAAATCATCACCAACGTCGGTACCGGGGAGGCCGGTTCCTTTCCCTGGACAGCCTTAAACCGGGACAAAGCGGTATTATTCAATATGTTGGAGGCGAAGGGGCGTTAAGGCGCCGTCTCCTGGATATGGGACTCACGCCCAACACCAGGGTTTTGGTACGCAAGGTAGCTCCTATGGGAGATCCCCTGGAACTTTATCTTAGGAATTATGAGCTTACGATCCGTAAGGATGATGCACAAAAAATCCAAATCATGGAGGTTGTTGAGTGAAATATAACTTTGCCTTAATAGGAAATCCCAACAGTGGAAAAACCACTCTGTTTAATCGAATGACGGGGAGCAACCAACAGGTAGGGAACTTTCCGGGTGTCACTGTAGAAAAAAAAGCAGGGCCGGTCAAAGGTCATAAAAATATTGAAGCGGTTGACCTTCCGGGTATCTATTCATTATCACCTTATACTGCCGAAGAAGTTGTTACCCGGGATTATTTGATTTATGATAAACCGGACGTAATTATCAATATTGTTGATGCTACCAATCTTGAAAGAAATCTCTATCTTACCTTACAACTCATA
This sequence comes from Eubacteriales bacterium, assembly GCA_028680875.1. GTDB lineage: Bacteria > Bacillota > Clostridia > Peptostreptococcales > Anaerovoracaceae > JAQUJQ01. Next base: position 896 of record JAQUJQ010000055.1, on the reverse strand, counting down.
GAATTGGAAATTCCCATGGTAATCGCTCTCAATATGATGGACGAGATGCGAAATAACGGAATCTTTGTAGATTTTCAAAAATTACAGGAAGAGTTAACTGTTCCTGTAATTCCTATTTCAGCCAGCAAGAACGAAGGTATCCACGATCTGATACATAGTGCTTTAGATACTGCTGAACAAAAACGAAAACCGCAGAAAATTGATTTCTGTGAAGGATATGTACACAATGCTATCCATGCCATCTCCCATTTGATCTCTAACGAAGCAGAAGAAGCAGGTTTGCCGCTTCGTTTCGCCGCTACGAAAACAGTAGAAGGTGATGAATTGATTATGGAAAGGCTTAAAATCAAAGAGCCGGAGCAAAATATCATTCAGCATATTGTTGATGATATGGAAAGCCATTTGGAAACAGATCGAGAAGCGGCTATGGCGGATATGCGATATACCTTTATTGAAAACCGATGCAGTATTGCTGTAAAGAAAACCGGGGAAAGCAAGGAGCATCTCCGTTCCATTAAAATTGACAACATTCTGACCCATAAATACCTGGCAATTCCCATATTTTTCAGTACAATGTTTATAATTTTCTGGTTAACCTTCGGGGTCTTAGGAGCTTGGTTAAGCGATTGGCTTACATTGGGTATTGATACTTTCACAGACTTAGTAGACGGTTTACTTTGGCAGGTTGATATCAACCCTGCCTTCCATTCCTTAATAATCAACGGTGTATTTGCAGGTGTGGGAAGTGTCCTTTCCTTTTTACCGATTATTGCTGTTCTCTTTTTCTTTTTATCGATATTAGAAGACAGCGGTTATATTTCTCGGGTTGCCTTTGTTATGGACAAGCTACTGCGGCATTTAGGCCTTTCAGGCCGTTCCATTGTACCCATGCTTAT
>JAQUJQ010000054.1 GCA_028680875.1 Eubacteriales bacterium | reverse complement strand
ACTTTGGTGCTCTGTCAGCGTTTATAATACTAAATTTCACCGTTATCTATTACTTTATCTACAAAAAGAAATCCAAGAAATATTTCAAACACCTAGTGCTTCCTTTGATAGGCTTTGTTGTCATAGGCATCGTATGGTTTAGCCTCTCGGAACAAGCTATGAAGCTGGGCGTAGTTTGGGTTATCGTTGGAATTATAGTCTACAACTTTATGTCTAGAGTACGGAAGAAGGATATTCATCTGGAAGTATAAATAGTAACAAGGTTTCAAAAGAAAGCAGCAGCTTAAATATTTCCTACAGTCGGGACGGGGATAATCCTGTCCCGACTGTAGGAATGAATTTAATTAAATAGAGCCAATAAACGTTGCCAAAAATTCATTTTTTCAGTTTTACCTTTGGCCGGTTTTTCAATCTCGGGCTTTTCGATGCTTTGGGTTTGCATGATAAATTGTACTGAGTTTATATTTTCATTTTTTTTCGATGCAAATGATAGTGGAGTGAAATCCCCGCCCATCATTTCGTCTATTTTTTTCTTTATAATATCTTTGATATCCTGATCGATAGTAGCAGTTTTATTACGAAATTTAAAGGTTCCCTCAGCTAGTGAAACAGTTCCATCATGTAGGTCCAAAGTACCATCATAGAGCTCAATTGCTCCGTCAAATAGTTTAATTATCCCGTCTGACAATTCCAACATTCCGTCGTCTAATTTAATACTCCCATCATTCAATTCAATAGTTCCGTCTAAAAGTTCAGTGGTACCGTCTTTCAATTCAACTACTCCGTCATAAAGTTCAATTATACCGTCATTAAGGCTAATACTGCCATCCCGTAACTTTGCTGTGCCGTCTTGGAAAGAAAGGGCGTTTGATGCAAGTTCATGCGTTCCTGCTTTAAGCTCTTTGATTCCGTAATATAACTTATCTGATCCATCTTTCAATTGTTCTGCACCTGTTGAAAGAGAGGCAATTCCGCCAACAAGGTTTTCCATTCCTGCCGCAATATTATCCGTACCCTCTGTATAAGAAATTACCCCTTTATAATAGCTAAGTATTATTAAGTATTGTTGAATTATTTCTTTTAGATTTTCATCTAGACTGGGATCCTGCAGTAGGATATAAAGGTCATTTTCTGTTGTATTCGGATCCAGTCCCAGTGCCTGGTTGACCTCAGCCAGTGTTTTATCATAGAGCATATTTGAGAGGAATACTAAATTTTGGTTTTGATTTATAAGTTGGTTTAATCCACTTTGCAATTCCGAAGATCCGATGTGTAAGTTTATAATACCGCTATGTAATCCTGACATTCCTTCGTTTAAAACCCCTGTACCTATAACGAGTTCAGCAACGCTGTTATCTAGCAGGATGATTCCTCCTGAAAGCTTCTTGGCTCCACTAAGGAGGTCGTCCATTCCATCGTTTATTTCTTTTGATCCATCAACAAGCTTGGAGCTGCCTTTCTTAAGATCCCGAACTCCTGAGTTTAACTTCCTTGTACCTTTTACCAAGTCATTTGTACCATCTACAAATTCCTTTGTTCCGTCTTTAAGCTCTACTGCACCTTCATCCAGTTCCTTTATTCCATCTTTTAATTCGCCGGTGCCCTCTGTTAATTCTTTTGTACCATCCATAAGTTCATGGGCCCCGTCATCCAGTTTTTTTACACCGTCTTTTAAATCGTTCACTTTTGACTGAAAAGAGGGATCATCCTCAAATTCAAAGGCCATATCCATAGAGATGCCATTTATAGATATTCCTTCCATTTCGAAATCAGTAACATCTGTGGTAATTGAAATATCAGTTTCCCGGCCCGGGAAAATTGTAAAAGCTAATTGTTTATTTTTCCCAACATTTGCAATGGTGGCGCCCTTGGCTTTAATATTTTTACAAATGGAGGTATCCATCTTAATAAAGGCTTGCAATGTATAGTGTTCAAAGAAAGGATTTTTTCCCTCGGTACTTGACTGTATGTTTATTTTTATTTCAAGAGATCCGCTTTTTCCGGCTATTTGATGAGCAGGGTATTCTTTTTTATCTAAAAAATAATGTATATCAAAAGACCAAGGAATGGATTTACTGCTAAGAGTACCTTCGTAATAAAGTTTTCCTGCTTTTGCATCGATAGTGATTTTCTCGTGATCCATTTGAATCTTACCGGAAGAAGTCATTTTACGAAAGGCGGTGTAGTTGCCGTAATCAATGATTTGACCGTCTTCATTTAACTCAAAGCTGTTGACAATATAAATCTCATCTACCGATCCATCATGATTTAAGTTTACGTAGACTACTTCTTCTTTTGGTGGACCTTCTGTAAGTGCAAAACTTGGTATTGCTAAAAAAGAGAGCAAAGCTGCAATTATGCACAAGGCAAGAAAGCGAGTTTTTCCCTTGTTACGGTTAAATTTTCTCATGGGTACTCCTCCTTCTCATGAGTGTGGTTTTTTGAATTATAGGGTCAAATATGATTAATAGTGCCGGTAGGAAATGAAGTACCATCAATGAAGATAAGATGGCACCTCGCCCCAGCATTATACCTAATTCGCTTATGATACCGTTTGAAGATATAAAACCCAGGATTAAACATGAGATGGCTAATATACTGGCCGGTGTCAGGATAGATGCTGCAGTATTGGATATAGCAAGCCGTGCCGCCTCACGTTTTTTAACTGATTTTCGATTTTTCATATAATGATGGGTGAATAAGATCCCATAATCTACAGTCGCACCAAGCTGAACTGAACTGATAATTAAAAATCCAATATAATTAAGGCTGCTTTCTGTAAAATAGGGGAGGCCAAGATTGATCCAAACAGCCCCTTTAATGGTAAGAAGCAAAATCAACGGAAGAGATATGCTTCGAAAAGTTATGAAAAGGACAAAACCAATGGCAAAGACAGCAGCTCCGTTAACAAACGGTGCATCCTTTATGATCGTATCTTTAAGATCATAGTTGATGACATTTTGTCCTAACAGATAATAGTTTTCCCCATAATATTGAGCTGCAATTTCTCGAACTGTCTCAACCAATGTAAAAGCCTCCTCGTCTTCGGCTGCGGTTTCGGCGTATAAGATAAACCGACTGTATCCACCGGATCGAAATTGTGAGAGTTGCTTATCTGATAAAAATTCCGGAGGAATTTCCGTACCTACAGTGAGAGGATATGAAATGATGGAGTTTATATTGGCAATGTGTTCCAATGATTTAGAAACAGCCTCTTCCTTTACAACATCTCCATCCGGTACCAACAATACCATCTGCTGTCTTTCACCAAAAATAGCATTAATATAATCGGTATCTTTTCTAAATTGGGAATCTTCGCTATGAATACCTGATGAACCGTAAATAAAGTCGTTATTTTTTTGCGCCAGAAAGTTCGGTACGATTAGTAATATAAAAACAAAAGATAGTGGAATGCATATACGTACAACAACCCGCCCAAAACCTTTAAAGGATGGTATTAAGGAACGATGGTGGGTCTTATCCATAAGTTTTGTAGTATAAATCGCTAAAATGGGAAGTAGCAGCATTACTGAAAGGAAACTGAATAAGATACCTTTTGCCAGTACGAGACCTAAATTAGGCCCAAGCTGAAATTTCATTAATGCCAGTGCCAGGAAACCGAATACAGTAGTGGTTGCACTTGCAGCAATGGCTGATGAGGATTCTGCCATCGCTTTTTTCATAGCTGTTTCAACTGTGTTTCCTTCATTACGATACTTTGAAAAACTATGGAGTAAAAAAACTGCATAATCCATGGATACAGCCAATTGTAATACTGCGCTGGTGGACTGTGTTACATAGGAAACTTCTCCAATAAATATATTAGTTCCTTCATTAAGCAAAATTGCTATGCCTATGGTGATTAAAAAAAGAATCGGTTCAAACCAGGAACTGGTTGTCAAAAGTAATACAATAAGAACAAGAGGTACTACATAATACATAATTTGAGAAACCTCTCCTGTAGATAAGGATTGGATGGTTGCCTGATTAAGCAGTTCACCGGAAAGGACAGCATTATCACCATATATATCAGTGATTTCTTCAATGATAGCTACGCATTTTTCTGTTTCTCCGGCCAGCATAAAAAGTGCACCTTCATCCTTGTACCAAGCTTCGACTGTGTCTATATCCATGCTCTGTAAAGGCTGATAGATGTCTAATACATCATCCAGCCATAAAACTGAATGAACACCGGGGATGTTAGCAAGTTGTTCTTTATTGGAAAGAGCTTCCGGTATGCTTACCTCAGGAATATATACGCTAAGGTTGGGTATCTTCTCCGGAAAACTCTTGTTTACCACATCTATAGCTAAAGTTGAAGGCACATTTGCCGGTAAATAATCGGATAAATTATAATTGATTTTTACAAAAGGCATAGCAAATAGAGATAATAATGCAGCTGTTAAAATGGTAAATAATATCGTTTTTTTAAATTTTAATATTTTATCGATTATTTTAATCAGATTCCGTCACTCCTAAATTTGACAACTGTTGATTTTAGGTCGCATGTCTATTATAATTAAAATAAAAGAGTGCTGCAATCATCAATATCTTAATTTTTGTTCATTAACAGACAGTATAAACAAAAATGACGAATAGGGGAGAAATATATTTATGGAAGATACAACAACAGACCGCCGGGTAAGAAAAACGAAAAAAATGCTTCGCCAGGCTCTTACCAAATTGTTATTGGAAAAAGATATAAAAGATATCAGTGTAATGGAATTGACTGAGCTTGCTGATATTAACAGAGGTACATTTTATCTTCATTACAAAGATATATACGATCTTTATGAGCAGATAGAGAATGAATTACTTGATAAATTCAAAAATATCTTTGATAAGCATTTCCATGAAAAGCATAGGGAGATATTATTTCCGATTGTATTGGAAGCTTTTGAATTCTTGGCAAAAAATGCAGATATTTGCCTTGTGATTTTAAGCTCCGGGGATACGGGTTTCTTAACAAAACTCATCGAATTAGGAAAGCCGAAGAAAAAAGAAGAATGGCGTGAATTTCTCGGTGAAATGGATGAGGAATATTATGAGTACTATTACTCATATATTACCTCCGGGTGTGTAGGATTGTTGCGAACGTGGTTTACAGGCGGGATGAAGGAATCGCCTAAAAAGATGGCAGAGCTTGCTGGGAAAATGATTGAAAGTAACAAAGTAATAAAGTAACAAGGTAAGAAAAAGAGACGACAGTTAGAAAAGGGTAGTCACTAACTGGATATTCTCTAACTGTCGTATAATTGTATTTTTTAGTTTTCTTATAAAATCTTACTTAAAAAATTTTTTGTTCTTTCATTTTGAGGGTTGCCAAAGATATCATCTGGGCTGCCTTGTTCTACGATAACACCTTCGTCAATAAATAATACTCTATCGGCCACTTCTTTTGCGAATCCCATTTCGTGGGTTACGATTACCATAGTCATTCCCTGGTGTGCCAATTCTTTCATTACTTCAAGAACTTCACCAACCATTTCCGGATCCAGAGCTGAGGTGGGTTCATCAAAAAGCATAATTTCAGGTTTCATGGCCAGAGCTCTTGCTATTGCCGCTCTTTGTTTCTGCCCACCGGATAAGGATGAAGGATATACATCGGCTTTATCTTCAAGGCCAACCGTTTTTAGAAGATCAATCGCTTCATTTAGAGCTGTCGCTCTATCTATTTTATTAACCTTAATTGGGCCTATAGATACATTTTCGACTGTGGTCATGTGAGGGAACAGGTTGAAGTTTTGAAATACCATCCCCAATTTTTGACGAATCTTATTGATATCTGCATCTTTTGTATTAATCTTTTCCCCTCCAATGGATACAGATCCGAAGGTAGGCATTTCAAGAAAGTTTATGCATCTTAAAAAGGTGCTTTTGCCGGAGCCGGAGGGACCGATTACGCATACGACTTCATTTTCTTTAATGGTTTCTGAAATGCCGTTTAAGACCTTCAGATTTCCATATTCTTTTGTTAAGTTAACTACTTTGATCACTTTTGGCCATCCTCCTTTCCATATATGCCACCAACCTGGACATTGGAATTGTAATGCTTAGATAGACAAAGGCAGTCCCTAAATAAGCAGGCCATGCTTCAAAGGTACTTGCTGCCCACAGCATACTTTTTCTTGTAACTTCTACAATGGAAATCATACTGAGTACGGCCGTTTCTTTTAACAAAGAGATAAACTCATTGGTAAGTGCGGGCAAAATAATCCGGAATGCCTGGGGGATAATCACATAGAGCATTGCTTGAGCGTGATTCATTCCTATGGATCTTGCGGCTTCCATCTGACCTTTATCAATCGCTTGCAGTCCGCCTCGAATGATTTCCGCCACATAGGCTGAGCTGTTGATTCCGCATACAACAGTAGCAGCGATAACAGGATTATCCCATCGAAAATCAATTCCGTTACTTTGGAGCAGCATGGGAACACCTGCATACATAATCAGTGCCTGTACTACTAATGGTGTGCCTCTTAAGAACTCCACATAAACAGAGAAAGCAATCTTAACTATCTTAAATTTAGACATCTTGCCTAGAGCAACTATTAAGCCGGCCATTACACCAATGATTACTGCAAATATTGTTATTTGCAGTGTTACCAGAATACCACTGTATGCAATGCCAATCCCTTTTAAATAAATTTCCAATTATTTATCTCCATGTAATTATTATTCAAGCCATTTAGAATATATTTCGTCAAAGGTACCATCATCAATCAAATTTTGCATGCCGGCATTGATTTTGTCAAGTAATTCTGTATTACCTTTTTTTACTGCAAAGCCATAAGATTCAGCATTTAATACATCTCCGACAATTTCAACGGTTCCGGGTTTTGCTTCCATATATGCTTTTGTTACAGGTAGGTCGTTGATCAGAGCATCAATAGTTCCGTTCTGTAAATCCATAACTGCAATGTCTAAACCGTTGTAGATTTTTGCTTCTGCAATTTTTCCGGAATCGTAAAGTTCTTTAGCCAATTCTGCACCGGTCGTAGCGATTTGACCACCGACTTTCATATCAGTTGTTAAATCATCAATACTTTTGATTTCGGTATTTCCTGCTTTTACTGCCACAACTAAACCAGAATCATAGTAAGTTGTTGAAAAATCTACTTTTTTTCTTCTGTCCGGGCCTGCATTCATACCTGATGCAATGATGTCGATATTACCGGCTTGTAATGCCGCAATCAATCCATCAAAGCCCATATTGACCCACTCCAACTTAAAACCCTGGTCTGCAGCTATTGCATTCATTAAATCATAATCAAAACCGTCTAATTCCTGAGTCTCTTCATTAATGGTATCAAAGGGAGGAAATGTCGGTTCCATAGCAACCTTATATGTTGGCATCTCTTCACCGGTATTTGCCGGTTCATTGCTATCTCCGCATGCGACTAATGAAAATACCATCGTTAATATAAATAGTATTGCTAATATTTTTTTCATGACAATATCTTTCCTTTCTTAAATGTTGTTTTATACTTTTTATGCACAAGAATAAATATACATGATTTATAATAAATATGCAATCATTTTTTAAAAAAAAGACAAGGGGACGTTTTGCCTGTCTTTTTTGAAAAGACAAAGGGACGTTTTGCCTGTCTTTTTTGTAGCACAGCCAAAAAATCTCAAACCATGGTATGAAGGATCCTAGGGAGCAGAATATTATTTTGAGACTTATGGAGCAGATGTATAGGATAATGGAGGGCAATCGTATACATAAAATAAATTTTATGTTAATCAAAATTAATGAATTTAAAAAAAACCTCTAAAAATATGTTATACTAGATTTAGATTATTAAAAAGTTAGCTACTGAAAGGATAGCCAGAGCACTGTGCCCAAGACTATACATTCAGCAACTAGGAAGGGATTTATTATGAAACTTTATGAGTTACAGAAGAAATGCTCACCTAGGAGCAATTGTCCGTTATCAAAGTACTGTATGAAAAAAGGTTATAGCAGAGAAAGGCCGGCATGCACAATTGATTTAGATGATATTGAAGAAACGGTTGATGAAAGAAGGCTTAAATGGGAAAAACAGAGTGTTTAAAAGCTAAGCCTGTAAGACATTGATACTTTAATTCTCATTGACAATTATAAAGGTTGATGATAAAATAATCAAAAATCTGAATTTAATAAGAGATCATTTTATGTTCCGTTGGCTTTGATAAAAAGGCCTGTGGCTAAGAGGGAAGACAGGTGAAAATCCTGCGTGGTCCCGCCGCTGTAAACAAGGAGTTTTTTCATATCTGCAATAATAAAATTTGTAGTGAACCACTGAGACAAA